>JBBIUW010000536.1:0-2350 GCA_037440045.1 Sphingobacteriaceae bacterium | reverse complement strand
AAGTCTGTTGATAAGATAAAATTTGGAGAAAGAATTGTTGAGTTACTTTCATACGCAAAAAATAAGCCTATTAAAATAATAAATTCTGCAACTACTGATTATAATCTTATAAGACCGGTATTTTGCACAAATGTTGGCATCCCAAGTTGGACAGTTGATGTAAATGGTTCAATTTATGCTTGCCATAGGGATGATGCACCAGATGATTTTAATTTTGGAAAATATGATTTAAAGACGGATTCTTTAATACTTAATTATGACAAAATAAATAAAATTAGAGAAATGGTCGTTTTGAATTATGATGAATGCAAAGATTGTTTTTGTAAATATCATTGTGCTGGTGATTGCCCCGACAGAAGACTTACTGATAAACTTAATTGTGCTTCAACTCAAAAAATTGGTTTGAGTATATTAAATAATAAATTGTCTAATCAAATAAATTATAAATTATGAAATCACAACTAGTAGAAACAAAAACTCAAAAACTCTCATTAAACGAATCTATTGGAAAAACTCAAAAATTACATTTTGTAGATGCAGAAGTTGATATGGGGTTTTTTGAGGAACACAGCTTTGAGGTGAAAGATGGAATCGTTATACGTAGCGGTTGCCAGCGTATAAATAAATGCGGTTGCAATTGTAACGATTGCTTTATTTCTGGAAATATATAGAAGAAAAGTGTATGGTATTGCACCGTATCTACAAAAAGTTGAAATATATTTTTGAATCAGAATCCAGTAATGGAGACAGACCGGTCCTCTATAATTTTCTTGTCAACTAATATGTTTTCATTATTTATAATTTTCATGCTTTGTGATTAAGTATAGAGGATATTTTTGATAACCTTAAATGATTTAAAAACTCAAGCGTTCTATCCGTTGATAGTGAATAGCAAACACAATCATTGTTTGTAAATGTTGCCAAATTTTGATTGCTAACTTCAGTCCAGCTCCACACCTCAATAATGTGTTTTTGATGTGGAAATTTTTGTTTTAACTTATTTTTTGCTTTTGTGATTATTGAATCAGCACTATGATTATTTACATTTAATTTACATTCTATAAGTAAAGCCTCATTTTCATTATTGATAATTACATCCATTTCTCCTGCCCCAGATTCAATGCTCCAATCCTTTTCATTATATGTTTTAAATTTCTTGTATTTTGTCGCTGTGTAATAACTTATAAGTTCAAGAATTATTCCTTTTGCATCTGAAATATATTTTTTCTTCTGTTCTAGTTCACTTATTGCATCCAATTTTTTAACAACTTCAATCTCACCCTGATCTGTAATATGAGTAATATTGATATCGGATAAGTCTAGTGGAGGAAGATCTTTTTGTTTAGAAAGGTATTTTGCCAAATAACTTTTAAATTCATTTTTGTTAACCTTCTTACTTACGAGTTTTAATAGTCGTCTATTTTGATATTTCTTTATAATTGCTTCTGCGCGTTTATATTCACTGCCTGAAAAGCCAGAATAATCGCCACAACAGTCATAAAACAACATCCAGCCACTCGAATAATGTCCTGCAGAAGCCATAGAATCAATCAAAACACCGTAACTATAATCATTACCATTTTCTTCACCATAAGGATGGATGAACTTACAAACCATTACTTTGTCAAACTCTCCTTGCTTAGTTAATAAAGCTACTGTGCCTGCCAACAAAGTAATGAACGCAGGTATTCCATTATGAATTACATAGGTTTCATTATTCACGATTTCAACAGGATACCAATGCAGTAGCATATCCAGTTCATCTTCAAGCGATATTTTAAGAGAAACTAAATTGGATTTGACAAGCAGTTTTTTAAATATTGTTTTGGAAAATTTTGCTTTATGAATATGAAACATTTCAATGCCCCTATTCATAAAGAATTTATATTTCTTTTCGAGTGGTCGAATTATCTCGTTTTGTATTCTGTAGAAGTAACTATCAAAATTAGTTTGTTTCTCAATTTCAAAAGTTTGATTCATTATATTAGTAAACAAATCATCTTGATTTTTTGGGCTTTCAACTGGAGGCTTATTATAGACATAATCTCTCCAGCTATCCGATTGATGAATATTTATAAGACTTGACTTTCTATACCTTTTTTCCCCGATTACTTTGTACCAAATAAATTGAATTGTAAATTTATATCCTTCTAGATAAGTATCTCTTATTTCCTTAGAAGGCCACCATTCCTTTAATAGTTGCCCCTCATATGCCACTGGGCCATTGTTCTTTATTTGATTAAATAAAATATATAAAGTATCAATTAATAATAATTCTGTTGCAATATCTTCAGATATTTTGAATGATTTTTTAATACTAAAACAGGTTGAAAATATTTTCTCAACAATA
>JBBIUW010000535.1:0-2353 GCA_037440045.1 Sphingobacteriaceae bacterium | reverse complement strand
AATCGGTATTGATTTAAATGACGAAGAAGGAGGAAATAACGAAGTAGTTGGAATGATTTGTATAGATGACAAGCAAGCTAACGTATTAGTAGTTTCTGAAAAAGGTTATGGTAAACGTTCAGATATTGACGAATATCGTATTACAAACCGTGGTGGTAAAGGTGTAAAAACTATTAATATTACTGATAAAACAGGAAATTTAGTAGGTATCAAATCGGTAACTGATGCTAATGATTTGATGATTATTACCAAGAATGGTATTACGATTCGTATGAACGTTTCTGATTTACGAGTTATGGGACGTGCAACACAAGGCGTTCGTTTAATTAATATTCAGGATAGTGATAGCATTGCAGCTGTTACCAAAGTAGATCATGAAGATGAAGCAGAAACGGAAACAGGAGCTGAAGGTGTAAGCCCAGAATCTCCAGCAGGGGAAGTTTCTTCTCCAAATGCGTCAGAAAGTGAAAATACTACACCAACGGACGATAACGTTTAATGGACGGACAAAATTAATAACACATTACATATATATTTGGACAAATAATTTAGCATGAACAAAAAAACAATTATAACAGGTGCATTAAGCTTATTTAGCTTAGCAACTATGGTAGCACAGCCTACTTTAGTAGAAAAGGTAGAGCAAACTGCTGGAAAAGTGGTTATTCCTTACGAAAAATGGAAATTACCAAATGGATTAACCGTTTTATTAAATGAAGATCATTCAGATCCATTGGTACATGTATTAGTAACTTATAAAGTAGGTTCTGATAGAGAAAGTATTGGAAAATCAGGTTTTGCTCACTTCTTTGAGCACATGATGTTCCAAGGTTCAAAACATGTGGCTGATGAAGAGCACTTTAAAATTGTATCTACAGCAGGTGGTAATATGAATGGTAACACTACTGAAGATAGAACTGTTTATTTTGAAACTGTTCCTTCTAATAATTTAGAAATGGCTTTATGGTTAGAAGCTGACCGTATGGGATTCTTATTAGATTCATTAACTACTAAGAAATTTGAAAATCAACGTGATGCTGTTAAAAACGAAAAATCTCAAAATGTAGAGAATCAACCGTATGCAATGGCGTTTGTTGAAGAAATCAATAAGGCTTTATATCCAGAAGGTCATCCATACAGCTGGCCAGTAATTGGTTATGTAGATGATTTAAATCGTGCTACATTAGAAGATGTTAAAAATTTCTTTTTACGTTGGTACGGACCAAATAATGCCATTTTAACAATCTCTGGAGATTTCAGTACTCCTGAAGCATTAGCGATGGTTGAAAAATATTTTGGAGGAATTAAACCATGTCCAGAAGTTAAAAAAATGAGAGTAGCTCCAGTTACATTAGCTACAGATAAGTATACTGCATATAAAGATCGTACTTACTTCCCATTAAATTTAAGAGTTTATCCTACAGTTCCTCAATATAATAGAGATGAACCAGCTTTAGATTTATTAGGAATGATGATGGGAAGTGGAAATAACTCTATTTTCTACAAAAAATTCGTAAAAGCTAAACCAGAAATCGCAGTTGATGCAAGTGTAAATCACCGCTCAAAAGAATTAGGTGGAGAGTTTTCAATTCAAATATTTGCATATCCTCCTGAAGACTTTAATTTAGAAAAATTATTTTCTGATATTGACGAAAAAGTAAAAGCTACAATTGATGAGTTTGGAACAACTGGTATTACAGATGAAGCTTTAACAAGAGCAAAAGCTGAAATCGAATCTAGTATGTATGGTGCTTTATCAACAGTTGGAAATAAAGCGGGTACAATTTCAGAATGGGAACGTTTATTAGGAAAAACATATACTTTGTCTGATGAAATTGATAG
Organism: Sphingobacteriaceae bacterium; assembly: GCA_037440045.1. GTDB lineage: Bacteria > Bacteroidota > Bacteroidia > B-17B0 > Aurantibacillaceae > UBA4416. The sequence continues at coordinate 511 of JBBIUW010000535.1, read as the reverse complement.
ATACAATAAAGTAACTAAAGAAGATATCACTCGCGTATTTAATAAATATATTAAAGGTGCAGGTGCAGCGGTATTAAATACATATCCTATTATGAATCAAAAAGATTCTGTAAAAAGTATTAATCCATATGCAAATATGAAATTTGAAACTCCTGCAGAATACAATGGATTATCATATGCTCCTGCAGCTGATAAGTTTGATAGAGCTGTTCGCCCAAAAGCGGGTGCAGCAAAACCTGTAACAATTCCAGATTATTTTACTTCTAAATTAAATAATGGAATTAATATTATTGGTACTAAAAACACAGAAACTCCAGAAGTAAATATTGTTTTAACAATGGAAGGTGGAAGTTTAGTATTAACTCCTGAACAACTTAAAAAATTAGGAGTAGCAGAGTTAACGGCTAGCTTATTAAATGAAGGAACTAAAAATTATACAACAGAACAAATTGCTGCTGAATTAGAAAAATTAGGAAGTTCAATTAGTTTTAGTGCTAACAAAAGCTCAACA
>JBBIUW010000534.1:0-2359 GCA_037440045.1 Sphingobacteriaceae bacterium | reverse complement strand
GTATTGTTTGTTAAATGTTGGGGATAATAATAAGGATGGAAAAGATGAGATTGCTTTAGTTATTGATTATTTAGATTATAGCAGGGTTAATAGTTGTAAAATTTATAGTTTGTGTGATAAAAAATGGTTAGAGCTAAAGGAATTTGGAATTCATGAAGATGCTTTTAATTATAACAGTGAAATAAATAAACATCCTTGTTTTTCAGAAATAAAAAATTATTTGGAAAATAATAATGGTAAATGGATGTATCGTGATTACTCTCAACAGGTTTTTGATAAAAAAGAGGATTTAGGAAAAATGAAAGAATTGATAATAAATAGCTGTCATCCAGATGTGAAGTTTTCAGCTCAACAAATTTTAAAAGGAACACTATTGCCAACAGATGATGAAATAACCTTTAGAATATTAGATAGTTTGTTTTGTAAGAAGAAAGAAGACCAGGCATTTTATTTTTTAGTAGCAAATAAGATACAACAGTTAAGTGATGGTGCTTTGAGTGAATATATTTCAGGTATAGCTAACGAATTTTATTGCAATCATAATTCTTATTTTTTAGAGAGAACAAAATTAATGAGTAATAAAGATCTTTATCAATGGCTCGAATACGCTGCATATGATATAGCTACTGATACTAACGAAGGTTTAAAAGATATGCCAAAAATAAAATTAAAACTTAAAAAACTTGTAATGGCAGACCCAAATAATAGAGCAATAATTGAAAAATATAATAAATACCTTTTAAAAGAAATTGAGGAAAACATAAAGAACAATTAATGTGACAATAATAAATATGAAAATCAAAATCATACTTACTATCTTATTAATTATAACTTGCTTTTGGGCAGCAATTCATTATTCGGAAAAACAGCAAAAGGATAAGCATGATTTGTACGATTTAAAAGAAAAGTACAAAAATAATTATGATTCTATTTATCTATCAGATTTGCAGGTTTATTGTGAGGATAAGCCAATTCAATTAACAGATTCCTATCATAATTGGATTAAGATTTTTGGTAGGTGCACAGATAGTTCATCGCAATGGTTAAATTTCTCTAAAATTAATCACAAGCCTTTACGATTACATAGAACAGATAGTTCTGCATTTACATTGTCATCAATTTATTTATATGATGATACAAGATTTAAAATTAAGTTACCTAAAGAGAATCTAACTATTGAAGCTTATCAGGAATATGGAGATTATGCTGATAGGTATCCAAAATCGTATATTCATTCGAGACAACCATATATAGGCAGAGGTGGAGGAAAAACGAAATCATTTGTGGTTTGTAATTCAGATACTTCCTCAAGTATTGAAGCAATTTCTCTGATATTTTCATTTGGACAGATGATGCAATTAACGATTCTAAATAAAGGACGAATAAGTTTAGTCCCTGATTTATAAATCTGCAGCAATCACATCCTCTTCACATCCACACTAGTCACTAAACTGTATAAGCCCACTAGTTTATCGGCTACCACAAATATGGCTTTATAGTTCCATTCTTCAAAACGTTTATCGTCGGGTAGGGTTGCCGTGTCAAGGTACTCACTTCGTGTAAAGCGCCCAAGCAATACAAAGCCTAAACCATCATTTCGGTCCACATATAAATCAGTGGCATCGGCTTGTCCTTTGGTCCATTTAATGTGTGGTCTACCAACGTTTAAGGTAATGTGTAAATTAGGCATCATGGTATCCGTGTCAAGATCTGTTGAGGTTGAAACAATTCCTAAATCAGTGCCTATAGCTGTATTATAGTTTAAACTCATTTTCATGCGTGTGGCTAATTTGGTTACTCTATCAAATATACCTTCGGGCACAGATGGAGGAGGAGCAGGGAATGATGGAATTACAGGGATGGGTCCTATAGGTTGCCCTGCTGAGTGTTTCATCATGTTTTTATAACCTGTAAGGTTAAGGACCGCATGGCGGTATTGGTTTAAGATATCTATGACATACTGGTATGCCGCATTATCTTTTTGCAATGTGTTTAATTCTGTTGCACTAACGCCTAAGGTATTGGCATACATAGTAGCCTTTATGGTAAAGTTGTTTAACCAAATGGCTTTTGCCGCATCAGTGGTTGGTAGGTATTTTGCTTCCGACATGATTTCTGTTTTTTTGTTTTAATTGGCTTCGCTTCTCGACTCCGCTCGAAGTGACATGCTCAGCCTGACAAGCAAGATAAGTCAAGCCCTGTGCCACAAGGGTAATTTAACATACACTAAAAAACGTTAAAGGCTGTTTTGTTTGGTAACTTGCTGTAACCAGCCTGTAAGTGGTTGAGTTGATTTGGTAAGTGGCTCGGCTTTCTTTTGGGGTATGTCGATACTTTTAACAGTTAATTGCTATTTACA
>JBBIUW010000533.1:0-2368 GCA_037440045.1 Sphingobacteriaceae bacterium | reverse complement strand
AATCATACTTTAAATTTAATATAAAAATCCCATTTTACCTTGTTGGTAATCACGCATAGCTTCCAAAATTTCTGTTTCAGAGTTCATCACAAATGGACCATGAGTTACTAAAGGTTCATTAATAGGCTCTCCGGCCATTATTAATAATTTAGAATCTGCTTTTGCGTGCAATACTATTTCATCATCCGATTTTTCAAACACAACTAAATCATGTTGTTTAATTGATTGATTTTCATTCAAACTCAAATCACCTTCTAGTATATAAAAAGTAACATTGTGACTTGATGGAAACTGAAAACTATAATCACTATTGGCTTTCATACGCAATGTGGCTGTAACTACATCCGATTTAGCAGGACCTTTTTTGTTTTGATACTGCCCTGAAATTAAACGAAATTCAACACCATCTTTTTCAATTAATTCAATGTCATTTTTAGTAAATGGTTGATATGAAGGTGGATTCATTTTATCCGCTTTAGGTGTATTTATCCATAACTGAATACCTTGAGAACGTCCGCCTTTTTCAACAAATGCTTTATCTGCTTTTTCGCTATGAATAATACCTCTTCCTGCATTTATCCATTGCACTTCATTATCATAAACAATATGCTTGTTACCTAAGGAATCCTCATGTTCTACAGAGCCTTCAAACATAAACGTAACAGGGCTAAATCCACGATGTGGATGAGGAGGCACATTAAAATTATTTTCGTGAGGTAAATATGTAAAATCAAAATGATGCAATAAAATAAATGGACTTACCTGCTCAATTCCTCTTAACGGAAAGGCTTGACGTAATTTTATTGGCCCCATCATGGTTTCGAGAGCAGTATGTATAGATTGAATTTTTTTAAACATGATTTCTTATTTTGTTAACCAGTTATGTAATAATTTTTGCAGTGTTGGTATTAATATAAACACCATAATAGGCACAGCAATTATAGTGATGATAAAAGTGCGTAATGGTAAAGGTTCAATTTGAATGAGTTGTTTACCTAATAACGCAAATATTGTTGTAATGAGAGGGTAAATAGCAAGCCAGATTACGATGGCCATTTTCCATTTTTTAGGGGGCTTCATGAATAATTTTAATTTTTTGTGTTTAGATAAAAATACAATTTAATAATCATTAAACAGGCATAAAAAGTAAAGGAGAAAATGATTGATTTTCTCCTTTACCATTATGTGTATTTAGAAAACCTTATGCTTGTTTTACTAATTGAATTTCAGCTTGTACTTTTAAATCTTCACCTACTAATAAGCCACCAGCTTCGGTAGCAGCATTCCAAGTTAAGCCAAAATCTTTACGATTAATTTTACCATCTAATGTAAACCCTGCTTTAATATTTCCGTATGGGTCTTTTGCAATACCTCCAAAATCAACTTTTAAACTCACTGGTTTTGTTACATCTCTGATAGTTAAATTTCCATGCAAAGCATATTCTTCATCCGATGCTTTTTCGAATTTAGTTCCTTCAAATTTAATTTGAGGATATTTTTCTGTATCAAAAAAATCAGCTGATTTTAAATGTCCATCACGTTGTTCGTTATGAGTGTTAATAGAATTAACGTCAGTTGTAAAGGATACTTTAGAATTTGCAAAGTTATCTCCATCAGTTTCGGCAGTTACATTAAAGTTAGTGAAACTTCCAGTAACGTTAGAAATCATCATGTGTTTAATTTTGAAATTAATTTCGCTGTGTGTTGGGTCTAATGCCCATTTAGTTGTGCTCATGTTATTATTTGTTTTTAGTTGTTTATGTTTTTTATTTTTTTTGTTCTCGACTCCGCTCGAACTGACAAAAAATATTATGCAGTCATTGGTACTTCCATGATTAAAAATTCTGAATCAGAAGTTGCTTTAATAGAAAGTGTATCTGTATCCCAAATTCCAAATCCATCTCTGGCATCTACTAATTGTCCGTTTACATCTAAAGTACCACTAAGGTTAAAAATATATACTCCATTCCCTTTACTTTTGATGGTATAGTTTGTAGTAACATCTTTATCAAATTTACCTAAATGAAACCAAGCATTTTGATGAATCCAAACGCCCTCATCATCTGCATTAGGCGATAATATTTGTTGTAACTTATTATGTCTATCTGCTAAATTTAAGGTTATTTGATCGTATCGAGGGGTTACATTTTTCTTGTTTGGGAACACCCATATTTGTAAAAATTTAACCGCTTTATCTTTGTTTTTGTTGTATTCGCTGTGTTGTATGCCTGTTCCTGCACTCATCACTTGTATATCACCGTTTTTAATAACGGTAGTGTTTCCCATACTATCTTTATGTTCTAAGTCGCCCTCTAAAGGAATGCTAATGATTTCCATATTGTCATGAGGATGAGTTCCAAAACCCATT
>JBBIUW010000532.1:0-2370 GCA_037440045.1 Sphingobacteriaceae bacterium | reverse complement strand
AAATTTTATCAGCTTTTCGTAATCCGTTATTCCTTAAAACTAAGTCGCAATCAGGAGTAAGAACTACATAATATACTCCTGCCTTTTCCAGAATCTCTCCAGCTTGATATTCTTCATTAGTTGAATCAGGATTAACAGGATAAATATAAAACTCCATAGGATGAGCTTTATCAGTTTTAATTTTATCATCCCCTAAAATAAATTTGATGTTTTCCTTTGAAAGAGAATTTGCAAATCGTCTAAGTAATAAATAACCAAGTGATATGTCATTCTTAACTGGTTCAAAAACCTTTTTTTCGGTATGAACAGTTTCCCAAAAATATTGCCTTAATGACTCTTTCAAATGGTTATAAATCTGACCCTTTAATAATGCAATTTTTGAAGTTATGATTCTTTGAATTTCTGCTTTTAATTTATCAACTCCATCACCCTTATTCACAACACCAATTACTTCAGATTTTAAATCCATCAGGTCTTTAGTCAATCCTGAGTAAAAAATAACGGGAACAAAAGCTAATGATTGAATTTGTTTTAAAATATCGTAGCCAGGCTTTTCACTCGTTTCACTTGGTTCACCTTTGCATAAATCCAAAATGATAATATCATAATCCCTTTTTGAGATTTTTTCCATCCCAATTTCAAAAGTTTCGGCACTGTCGGCTACAATGGTATGTCCACCAATGTTTTCACCATCAAATATTTTAACAAGGTTAATTCTTATTTTTTCTTCATCATCAATAAAGAGAGTATGTAGATTCATAGTTAGATTCTTCTTCTGAATGTTATTTTAAAAGAGGCTCCATTAAGAGGCCCATTATCGATTAGCGTAAAGTCACCATCATACTCTGTCACTAATTCACCAACAATTGTAAGACCCAATCCAACACCGTCAGTTCTTGTACTGAAATAAGGGTCAAAAATTATTTGATGATGTTCCTCTTTTATACCGGGACCACTATCACTAAAAATCACTGATAACTCATCACCAGATTTCTCAATCAAAACCTCAATCTTTCTTTCACTTGTAACTGTTTCCAACCAATACATTGAGTTTTGAATCAAGTTTACAAAAATCATTTGCAGTTCACCATCATCAATTCTTACCTGATTTTGGGAAGTCGGTAGGTTATAGCTGATATTAAGTTTAGCAAGTTCATTTTTATATAGAGAAAAAACATTTGAAACGGCTTCCTCAATTATTATATCTTTTGGTCTACCTCTTTTTCTGCCACCAAATGGTTCAATCCTTTTGAATAATTGAGCAATTACTTTTCTACCTTCATTAATATTATTTATATGCTCTTTCACCGCATTTAAATCAGAATCTTTTTTAATTACCTCTTTAGAAAGTAAATGAACTTCACTATCAATAGTTGCAAGAAAATTATTGCCGTCATGTAGTATTACGTCAATTAGCAAACCAAGCGTTGAAAGTCTTCTGTATCGTGATAATACTTCCTGTATTTTTTTAACACCTTGTTGAATCGCTACTTCTGTTTTAGCTACAAGTTCATTTGCTTCTTTGTCGTTTGGTAGTTTTGTTTGAACTAACTGTGCAACTGGCGCAATTGAAAAATTGTTGAACAAACTTTGTTGACTTTTGGCTTCATCAGATTCTCTTGGCCTTTCTTCATATCGCTTCTGTTCAACTTGGTTGAGAATGTTTTTAATTATTTCCTTTAGGTCAGTAAAAGCTTGACTCTCTACAATTCCCTCTCTGTTACTTTGGTCTTTTAAATCAGAATTCTCGTCAAGGCTTACAGAAACATAGCCAACAATTTGATTATTACTTAATCGCAATGTTGGATTATTAACTCTACGTAAATCCAAGCGGAGCCAATCATTTTTTTGCTCGCCGTATGGTAATACCCTGAAATTATCTCTGTAAATACTTATCCCTCCTAATTCGTCTAAATCTCTTTTTATACTTTTTATAGTTGCTCCTGTCTCTCCAGCAATTTTTTGTAAAGATTCGTCTTCTCTGTTCCAGGCTCTGAACTCAAACGAAAATGGGCCAACCGCAGGTTTACGAACTGGTTCTCGCAAAATAAAATCAGACTCTTTAATTTCTAAAGGCTCTTCTTTCCCGGTTTTTTTGGAAAAATATTTCACATTAGGTTTTCCAACTGCATCTACATTTCCTTTGATGTAATAGTCGGGCTTGTTTAATGATTCTGGTGCGGTTATCAATCCAGAAAAATTTTTTAATTCTTTCGGGAGTTGAATCTCCATTAAGAAATCGGTTATCGGAGAAACAGGGTTTATGAGCCTTGATAATGCAATTCTTAACTCCCTAAATTTTTCTTCATCCCAATCGCTATTAAGTTCTAAAAGTTTAAGAGTAGTACCACTAACTTTTATCTCGACAGG
>JBBIUW010000531.1:0-2386 GCA_037440045.1 Sphingobacteriaceae bacterium | reverse complement strand
GCACTCCATTTAATAAATGGCCCGTTCGTCTAGGGGTTAGGACGCGTCCCTTTCACGGACGAAACACGGGTTCGATTCCCGTACGGGCTACGAATAGTAGTAAAGCAGCAAAACAAAAATTTGCTGCTTTTTTATTTCCCCTTATTTTACAGGCTTATAGGACTTTTGGGTGTAAACCCAAAAAACTTTTTTTTGCCCTTTTGACCAAAATTTCGGTTCCAATTAGAATCCACCTGATTCCAACTTGGATTCAAGTTTCTAAAAAATGTTATTTTTTGAAACCCCACCCAAGTCCCCTGTAATTAATTTATTATCCATTCGTTATATACATAAATACCATGAGTGCAAAAATCCATTTTAACCTCAGAATAGACAGACCACAATCAGATGGCTCTGTTCAAATATTATTTCATTTCTCTTTAAGTTCCGAACAAAGACTTAGGGTAAATACAGGTAAGTTTGTACCCCTCAAAAAAGAATATCAGCATTTAACCAAAGAAAAAATATTATTAGTTAAAGCCGACCAAAGAGATACTCTTTATGATTGGGATAAAGCAAAAAGCAGATTAAATAAAACAGCCCCTTATGCCGAAAAAATAAATCATTATTTATTGGGTTTAGAGAAAAAAGCCAATGATATTATTTTAAAGTTTGAACTTCAAAATAAGCCTTTAACATTGGAAGGGTTTAGGAACAACTTTATTAAAACAACTACACATGATTTTTTCTATGAGTATTTTATAAATGAGTTAACAGAAAGGCGAAAACATCATTTATCTGAATTTACCATTAAAAACTATAAATCTGTTATAACTAAAATTGAAAGCTTTAGACCCCGATTATTATTAGGAGATATAGACCACAAATTTCTAGTTGATTTTGAGGGACACATGAAAGCTCCTACCAGTTCTGGGGGGTGTGGAAATAATGATGTAACTACCTATAAGAACCTGAAAATACTAAGAACTCTCATTTTAATAGCTATTAAAAATGGCGACTTTTTAGAGGAAAACTACCCTTTTAAAACCTTTAAATTAAAAGAGGTGGATGCAGAGCTAACAACAAGAGATTTTCTTGAACCCGAGATTTATCAGTATTAGAAAAAATGTATGCTGAATATACTGGATTAGAGAAACCACAGGAACACCACTCAGTAGATGATTGGAATTTAAGGTCTGAGAATGGTTTGTTAAGTCCGGGCGAATATAAAACACTCGAACGTTTTTTGTTTTGCTGTTATACTGGATTGAGATTTAGAGATATGGCTTCCCTAAAGAAATCCCAACACTTGTTTAGCAAATTTGTTACAAATCCCGAAACAGAAGAAAGGATAAACAGGCAGTACCTTGAATTACCTATGCACAAAACTAAAAGAACTGTTGTAATTCCTTTAATAGATAAAGCCCTTCAAATACTTGAAAAAAACAATGCCAATGACTTAGTTTTTGATAGAGTGAGTAATCAAAAGTTAAATGAACATTTAAAGAAAATACAAGCTAAAGCAAAATTGGATAAATACTTAACATTCCATGTGGCAAGGCATAGTTTTGCTACCATTTGCTTTATTTATGGCATTCCTGAGAGAGTTGGGCAAAAATTATTAGGTCATAGAAACAGGAAGTTTACAGAGATATACACCCATTTATCACAAGGTAGATTATTTTTTGAAATGGAAAAATTTAATAAGGGAATAAACAGATTAGACATTCCTGATGAAGAAAAACAGAATAAGGACAATGTGATAGATATATTGCCAATGCTACAAAATTTAAGTACAGAAAAACTCGACCAACTAAAGGGTTTAATCAAACTATTAGGTTCATAAAATGATGGTAGAAAGTACATACTTCAATGTACTTTCTACATACTTTTTGTATCTAAAGTATATACTTTAAAATCGAATATATGTACTTGAAAGTGGAAACTAAATACTTTACTATACAAAGTAAGTAGTTGCACAATACTTATTTTATAGTGTGTTTTAAAAGCCAATAAAAGGAATATGGAAACAGATAAAAAGAGGAAATACGAAGGCAAAGCCAAGCATATTTCAGAAAAATACAAGTTCCTGAAATTTGAAACTTACACAAAAGAGAAGTTAATGTCCCTTTTAAAAGAATTGGTTAGTGAGCTAAAAGGAAAAGAGAAAGTAATTGATTCTTTTGAACTGGAATTTGAAAAAAAGGATAAGGAAATAGAGCATCTAAAAAAGAAACTTTCTGTTTTTTACAATCAATCCGATTCACTTGAAAAATATGTCGGCTATGACCCTAACTGGCTTTATGTAGATAAAATATGTTTTGTTATTGAACGAACAAAAAAGCCTTTTCCATGCCGACAACCCACCCCTGGTCAGTATTATTATCACGAGCTATAACTATGAAAA
>JBBIUW010000530.1:0-2407 GCA_037440045.1 Sphingobacteriaceae bacterium | reverse complement strand
AATATAAATGATAAAATATGACCAAAAATGGAATTCAATAATTTACCAATAATCCAGGTAATCCTTGAAAAATATTATTTTTTACTATAAAATTTTTTTAGTGTTTAAAACCATGTTACATTTATTTATTATTGGCCCAAATCATTTAGATTATTTAAGCACTACACGTTGTTTATTTCAATCAGGTGTTACTCCAATTATGGAAGGTATCACAAATTTACACAATGACATTATGTTCTTTATGTTTGCTATTTTAACAGGTGTTTTTTCTATGATTGCTGTTACATACCATGAATTTATTGTAACAAAAAACTCACGTCCATCAAGCAATGCACACGGTGCTTTAATTGAAATTATTTGGACAATTACACCTACTTTAATTTTATTATTAATTGCGTTTCCAACATTTGCTTTGATTTATTCTTTAGATGAAGGTATTACACCTGAATTATCATTAAAAATTATTGGTAACCAATGGTATTGGTACTATGAATTAAGTGATTTTAGTGATTACGATATTTCATTTACTAGTTATATGTTAAATGACGATAGCTTGGTTAATTATACTGATAAACGTGTTTTAAGTGTTGATAACCCAGTTTATTTACCAATTAATACACATATTAGATTTTTGTTAACAGCTGCTGATGTAATTCATTCTTGGGCAGTACCAGCTATGGGTTTAAAAATGGATGCTTTACCAGGAAGATTAAATCAAATGTTTACATTTATTAATACTCCAGGTGTTTTTTATGGTCAATGTAGCGAAATTTGTGGTGTAAATCATGGATTTATGCCTATTGAAATTAGAAGTGTAGATGCTAAAAGTTTTGTTGATTGGGTAGAGATGGTTTCAAAAGCCTAACTTTTTAATTTAATTTATATTATTTTTTAAAATCATGTTAGTAAACTTATTTACACTAAATTATTCTAACTCAGTATTATTTGCAATTTTTTCTGGTTTAATTTTTGCTATTCATACTGAATTACTGTTATTGAGTCCTGATTTTTATAATTTTGTAGCTTTTACTAGTTTTATTATATTTATTACTTTTTTATTAAAAGACACTGTTTCTAATTTTTTAGAAACAAGTTATTTAGAAGAAAATGCGTTACTAACAAAAACAACAGTTGATACAATTAATAGTTCTGTAGAGTCTGTGTTAGAAGAAGTTGCTTTAGTAGAAATCCAATCTGTTTTAACTAGTGTTTTAGCTAAAACTACAGAAAAATCTACAAGTCTACATTCTTTGAATTTTGCGGATCAATTAGTACTTGAATATTCTGCGAACACAGCTATCTACAATGATCTATTAGTTGTTTTATCACAATACATTTCAACTCAACGTAATGTTTTTAATTCATTTTGTGATAAAATTTCAAAAAAAGGTTTGCTTAAAAAATAAAACTAACGATTACTTAATTTATAAAAATGGACGCAACTACATATTTATCAACTATTGATAGTAGAGTTACGTCTCGAACAAAAGAAGGGGGTCGTAGAAGAAAATATAGATTGGATATGCTTAAAGTTGGTGTTACAACTGGTGTTAATTATGCAGTTGCATTAACTGCAAAATCTGTAGAAAGATTTTTAGCTATGGAGAAACTAACAACTAATCCAAATCCAATAGTTTACAAAGATAGTCGTAAGGAATTAAAATTATTAGATTCTGAAGACACACTGGTTCGCAACTATATTCCCACATCCCCTGATTTTGCAAAAGAGCTGCGGTTTAAAGGTATGGACTGTGTTTTTTTGGACGCAGACATTCAAACATCTTTGCCAAAAACTTCTACAACGACGTCAAAATCTACAAAAACTGTATTGGGGGCAGCTCCAATAGGTAAAGACGTGTGTGCGGAACCCATCCAATATACAATTTTACGACAATTAGGTTTTAAAAGTATGTATATGAAAAACTATGGTTCACGTCATAAGTTGATTAGAACTAGAAATTTATTAAAAATTTTAAATGATTTGGAATCACAGTCTTTTAAACAACGACGTCTAGGTTGTTTTTTTTAAAAGAATTTGATCACTGTATAGTTAACTAAATAAATTGGTTCTTTGTGTTACAGGTTTTTATGCGACTTACACACATTTCAGTTTTTTCTATGCTTAACCAAATGTTAGTTAGTTATAAAGTACCAACTAATATTAGCTATTTTTGGAGTTTCGGTGTATTAGCTGGGATGGCTTTGGTAATCCAATTGATTACAGGTATTGCGTTAGCTATGCATTATACACCTCATGTGGACTTAGCTTTTTTAAGTGTTGATCATATTATGCGAGATTTACAATATGGATGGTTATTACGTTATTTGCATTCAAACGGGGCTTCTTTTTTCTTTATTGTTGTTTATGCGCATATTTTTAGAGGTTTGTATTATGGTTCATATATGT
>JBBIUW010000529.1:0-2417 GCA_037440045.1 Sphingobacteriaceae bacterium | reverse complement strand
AAGAAAAAAATAAAATTATTGATAAAAATGAAAAAGAGATTTTAAGATTAAATGAAAAAATTAATTTAATTACACAAGAATATTCATTAAAAGAAAAATCAACAACAACTAACGCACCATTTGATAACACAAAAAAAGAAAAAAATTTATCAGAAAACGAAAAAAACATATTTATGTCAAGATTGCGCCACTTATGGGGTGTTGCTCGACATAGGATTCCGCTGCATACCCATGACAAATTGCAGCAGTTAAGAATAGACAAAAAACTTCACATAAAATCAGGAAGAATTATTGACGTTAGAGATTCAGATGAACATATAACAGTTGAATATCATGATAAAAAGGAAGGCCGTGTAAACCAAATTAATGTTTCTCGAATTATTAATTGTACCGGACCTGAAACAGATTTAATGAATTTGGAAAAAAGTTTTTTAAAAAACTGCATAGTTAAAGGAATAATAAAACAAGACAATCTGAATCTTGGAATAATAACAAATACAAAAACATTTGAGGTAATTAACTCAAATGGGAAGCCCCAAACTAATTTATTTACGTTGGGGTCTAATTTAAAAGGCGAACTATGGGAAAGCACAGCTGTTAATGAATTAAGATATCAAGCTGAAAAACTTGCAGAAAAAATATTAGCTGATTAATTTGGGGGATGGGTAACTTTGGCGGAAGTTTATTAATGTTAATTCAAGTTGCTAGTAAAAGTTCTTTGAAAAAGAGGGTTAGTCAAAGGTTAAGTAAATTTGTTTTGCGAACCAATAAAACAAAACCAATGCTAACTCGCGATAAAATTATATCAATTTTCTGTTTAATTGACGATATATTTATTGGAATTAAACATCAAAAAGACAGTAGCCGAAAAGTAAGTGGTAGTGAAATAGCAATAACAGCAGTTGTTTCAGCATTATATATTGGAGGAAACCATTGTCACGCTATTTATTTTATGAAAAGTCGTGGTTATGTACCCAATATGCTTGATAAGAGTAGGTTTAACAGGCGACTTCATTGCATAGGAAGATTGATGTATGATTTATTTTTCAGGTTGGGGACTATTTAAAAGCATTTTGTAGTGAACTACATTACATTATAGGTTCCTTTCCCTTTATTGCTTGATCCATTTATTCCCACAACTTTGTTACTTGATCCAAGCCTTGTCAAATGGGTGTAAAAACAAAAAAGCCCTCGTTTTACGGAGGGCTTCTTTGTTATTCTGAGCGGTCTGGACGGGACTCGAACTAACCGTTTGAAAGCTGTATTAACAAGTGATTTGCTAAATCACCCTTTATAACTCCCACGAATAGCCCACTGGCTATAGTAGATTTGCATTTATCATCAATGAACGCTTTGCTTTTAATTGCACTGTAAAGATAAGACATTGTAAGCGAATAATAAATTTTTTAGTTCATTTTATGAACAAAAAAATGAACAATTTAAAACTTTACATTGTAGGCATACAACCCTTTATTTGCTTGTATTGCAGCGAAATTAAGTTGTTGATATTTCGCCAGTTCAGAACATTGATAATCGTTGTATGCTTTTGCAAATCCTTCTGTAATTAAAATTTCATTCAAACACCTACCATCAGGTAAAATAACATAAGCTAATTGCCGACCATAAAAATCATAAAAGTTATTTTTCTCTGTGATTATCGTTACATCCGTTTCCGGTGGTGCAACTTCCAAAATAAACTGTAATGATTGCAAACCCAATTGAATTAGAAAAGAACCTGCTAAATGCGTCTTCTTTTAACTTCCTGTTATATTTTGTCTCAGGTGCATCCAAGCCGTATAAACGAATTTCTTTTTCGTTTATATTAAATTTTGAATTTACCATTAAGCTATCGCCATCAATCACTTTTGAAATTTTCAAGTGCGTTTCGATTATAAATGATTCGTTTGCTTTGTAATTCATTCTTATTCAATATGTTAAGCTGTTTATTTGAACAAAGTTATACTTAATTTTGTATTAGAAAATCTTTCTCAAAATATTAATTTAAAAACTAGAAAAAATGGCAAAGCAAACAGGCTTGGTTAAATACTCCGGAACGATGGGTGGAGTCCGTCACTTTAAAATCAAAGGATTAGATGGTGATTTCGCAGGATTGGTTGGTGGTCCAACCGCAGAACAAATTCATACTGCACCCGAATTTAAAAGAACTCGTGAAAATATGAGTGAGTTTGGTGGCTGCGCCTCAGCAGCAAAAAGTATTCGTGTTGCACTTTCACAACTCGTAAAACAATACGCTGATAGTCGTTTAACAGGACGATTAACAGCACTTATGAAAGAAGTTAACCTAACTGATACCACAAGTGTCAGAGGTAAACGATCCGTTAAAGTTTCAACAAGCCGACCACTTTTTACAGGCTTGAACTTTAATGAAAAGTTTAATCTTGCCGGTGCATTTAATG
>JBBIUW010000528.1:0-2423 GCA_037440045.1 Sphingobacteriaceae bacterium | reverse complement strand
CTTTTAATGTTAAATACTTAACTGTTCCGTATTTTTCAAGTGTTTTGATATCTAATAAATCTTTTTTACCTAATACTAAAATAGAAGCTGGTTTGTTTTTGATTTTTTCATCCTGAAATTTCTTCACGTCTTCAAAAGTCATGGTTGCTACTTTACCGAAAACTTCTTTTCTGATATCCGTTTTTAAACCAAATTTTTCAGCATTCAAATAATCAAATAAGATATCCGCTTTATTTATGCGTTCTGTTTTAATACCTTGAAGAATAGCTTCTTTAGCTGCATTAAATGCAATATCCGATTTAGGGACATTGTTTAATAAACTCATCATACCAGCCATTGCTTCTGGTAATTTGTCAGCTTGTGAACCAATATAAGAGAAGTTATAAAATGGCAATTTAGGTGTATTAGAACCTCTATAAACAGAATAACAAGAATACGCCAATGCTTTTGACTCTCTTAAATCTTGAAACACAACAGAACTCATACCTCCACCAAAATACTCATTATACATGGTAACTAGTGGTACGTTATTAGCATCATATTTATCACCTTCTGTTAGTATAACAATTTCAGCTTGTTTCATATCATAGTCAACTACATAAACCGTATTACTAAATGTTTGTGTAGTAAACATTTTTTCTGCTGGTACTGGTTTTAAACCCGATGCAGGAACTGCATGAACCGCATTTAATAACTCTTTAACATTACCTATTAACTTAGGGCCATAGTATAAAATTTTATGCTGGTAGGTTAATAATGATTTTATTAATTCAGCAATTTGTGCTGGTTGTAATTTATTTAATTCCTCTTCAGATAAAATATTTGTTGCTGGGTTAGTAGCACCATACTTAGCATAATTTACCATCATTTTTTGCAAAATGGTTCTCTTTTGTTGCTTAGCATCACTCCGTTTTTTAAGAATATCTGAAACTAAATTTTTAAGTGTTTCTTCGTCGATTTTAGGGTCTGCAAATAAGCCTTCAAATAAGCGAGAGGCTTTTTCAAAATTTTCAGACAACCCTGATAAACTAACCCATATTTGATTTTCTGAATTAAATACATTGAAAGAGCATCCTAGTTTATATAATTCTTGCTGAACCTCAGCAGGTGTCATTTTACTGGTTCCTAAATAAGGGATATACTCAATAGCAATTGGCAAATTTTTGTCATTGTTCGTTCCCATGTCAAACGCATAGTATAAATCAAACAACTGATTTTCTGTGTTTTGACTATACACTACAGGAATGTTACCATTCATCGTGGTTTTCATCACATCCTTATCATAATCGATAAATTTTGGTTGAATTTCAGCTGGTTTAGCAGTTAAAATATTTTTTACAAATGGTGATTGATCATCTCTATTTACCTCTACTGGTGTAATTTGAGGTTTCTCAACCTTTTGAATATTTTTATCTTCTCCAACACGCTTGTATGCTACTACATAATTATTTGTATTATAGTTTGCTTTAGCAAAATCCATTACCTCTTGTTTTGTAATCTTCGCTAAACGATCGACCGAATTAACAACTTGTTGCCATTTTGTATCATTAATAAAAGCATCTACAAATGCCATAGCACGAGATTGATTATTTTCTAATTCTTTAGTTTTTTGCAATTTCATATCGGTGATAACTGCGCTCATTAACCAATCTGGAAATTCACCTTTTTTCAATAATTCCATTTGGCCTAATAATAAATTTTCAGCCTCTTCTAAGGTTTGACCTTCTTTAGGTTCAGCAAATAAAATATGAGTAGAATAATCTTTTAAAACATAAGCATAGCTACCACTATTTAAAACTTTTTGTTCTTGATTTAAATTTAAATCCAGTAATCCTGCTCTACCATTACTTAATAATAAATTAATTAGCGTAATCATATCTGCATCTTTAGTTCCTGTTCCTGCAAAACGCCACGCCAT
Source organism: Sphingobacteriaceae bacterium (assembly GCA_037440045.1). GTDB lineage: Bacteria > Bacteroidota > Bacteroidia > B-17B0 > Aurantibacillaceae > UBA4416. The sequence continues at coordinate 505 of JBBIUW010000528.1, read as the reverse complement.
AGCTAAATTAGCAGCATCAGGTCCAATAATTTCTTTTACTACTTTTTGTGTAATAGGAGCTTCTTTTTCGAAAGTATAAGGAGTAACTGGCTTTGATGGCATTGATCCAAAAGTTTTTTCAATAAGCTTAATGGTTTCATCTGGATTAAAATCACCACTTAAACAAATTGCCATGTTATTAGGAACATAATTAGCATTAAAATACTTCATGATTTCTTTCATGGAAGGATTTTTCAAATGATCAATTGTCCCTATAGTGGTTTGAGTTCCATAAGTGTGATTTTTAAATAAGCCTGCAAAAACAGCTTCCCATAACTTACTGTTATCACTATCTAAACCTCTGTTTTTTTCTTCGTAAACTGCTTCTAGCTCTGTATGAAATAAGCGTAACACTGGTTTACGATAACGCTCTGCTTCAATTTTTAACCAATTTTCTAATTGATTAGACGGGATATCATTAACATAAACCGTTTGATCGAACGATGTAAAAGCATTAGTTCCTTGC
>JBBIUW010000527.1:0-2429 GCA_037440045.1 Sphingobacteriaceae bacterium | reverse complement strand
ATTAATGTAAACGGTAATTTTAATTTTAATGGATATCTTGGAACTAGTATGCCATTCTTTTCAAAAAAATTAGAATTAGGTACAAACCTTTGGGCATCGTATGCCGAAAATAAATCCATGATTAATGGATTAGAAAATAAAACACAGGATATAAGAAGCAGTGTTTCTTTGGATATCAGATTAAATCTAGAAAAAATTACTGCCGGAGTTTCTGGGTATTATTCATATAATTCGGCATATTCTACTTTAAATAATAAAAGTAATACGCCCTACTCTTCTCAAGGATTGTCGGGAAATATAAACGTAAAATTGCCTAAAAACTTTATGATTGAAAGTGATGCAAATTACACCATCAATAGTAAACGTAGTAATGGGTACAATATCAATTATTTAGTATGGAATGCTTCTTTTTCAAAAGTGTTCTTTAAAAAAGAGAACTTTATTTTAGGAGCCTATGCGTATGATATTTTAAATCAAAATATTAGTGTAGATAGAGATATTAGTAGTAATGTGATTACTGATATTAAAACAAACATTATATCACGATACTTTTTATTAAAAGCAACATTTAAGTTTAACAGTAATAAGGCAAAGGAGGAAGATGAATTTTAGTAAATACATATTAACTTTTATAGGCTTATGGATGACAACCCAGGTTGCTCTTTCTCAAATTACTTATGGAAAAATTACCTACGAGCGAAAAACAAATTTGTATAAGAAGTTTAAAAACAATGGAGACGTTAAAGAATGGTTACGAGAAGAAGATAAAAACAAAGTAGATGTTTTTGAATTGTATTTTGATGATTCTCTGTCTATTTTTAAACCTCAAGAAAGTGATTTGGTAGAACGAATGAGTTGGGCTACAACCAAAAATGTGGTTTATCAAAATTATAATTCTGGTCAACGAGTTACCGAGAAAAAAATTTGGGGTGAGTCTTTTATTGTTGCCGATAGTGTCAGAAAATTTAGTTGGAAAATAACCGATAGTAAACGAAATATTTGTGGCTATCAATGCCGCAAAGCTATTTGGCAAGCTAATGATAGTATCAGGATTTATGCTTGGTTTTGTTCCGAAATTAATTCTTCTATTGGTCCCGAAAGTTTTGTAGGATTGCCTGGAGCTATTTTAGGTTTAGCCACCGAAGATGGAGGTGTTATCTATTTTGCTAAAAGTGTAGAAGTTGTAAAACCTGCAACAACTAACTTGCTTCAAAAAAAGACTAAGCAAAAAATGTATAAAGCATCAGAGCTTAAAGCACAGCTAGAGAAAGATTTTGGTAAAGAGAAATGGGGCAAAGCAATGATTTACAATAATTTTGCAATCTGGTAATCCTATTATTTAACCTCATTATTTGCCTATTTTCACATTTCTTTTTTTACATTTGTGTAAATGAACAAAGTTCTCCTTTATATAGTTTGTATGTTCTGTTTTTTCAGTCAGTTGTCGGCACAACTAACAGCCAATGCAGGGCCAGGAAAAATTGCTTGCTACAATGGTAGTTTAGTAATTGGAGGTAGTCCAAGTGCTACAGGAGGTACTCCACCGTATAAATATCAATGGCAACCAAGTACCTTTTTAAATTCAACAACTGCTTCTAACCCAACATTAACCAATATCACATCTGATATAACTTATACGTTAACGGTTACTGATTATGATACAACTATAGTTTCAAGTACAGTATTTATTAACCTCGATAAAATATATACCTTCAGTGCAGGAGTTGATACTGGCTATTGTTTTGGACAAGAAGCTGGTGTACAAATAGGAGCTACTAACAATAACAATGCTTTTCACAACTTTAGTTGGCAACCAGCGGGTAGTTTAGATAATCCATTATCACCTCGTCCTACAGCATCTCCTTCTGTAACAACAGTTTATACACTCACCGTGTCTGATGGTTTGTGCCCAAATAATGTAACTCAGGTAACCGTAATTACATTTCCAGCTCCTAGTGTAGATGCCTCGCCAGATACTACCATTGATGAGGGACAAACAATTACACTTTTAGGTACAAGCAGCGGAACTATTTTTTGGTGGCAACCTGATATTAATATCAAATATCAATCAACCATAAACCCTGATGTTTGGCCAACAACCACAACTACTTATACATTTTCGGTGAACGACCAACATGGTTGTTATAATTCGGATGTAGTTACTGTAACTGTTAGGCCAGGAACTCAATTATTTTTTTATAATACATTCACTCCTAATGGCGATGGTGATAATGATACCTTTTATATTGGTAACTTATGGAAGTATCCAGATAACAGTTTAAAAATATATAATCGTTATGGTAAGATGGTATATAGCGCTAATAACTATGACAATAGCTGGAACGGATCATACTTAGGAAATGAATTACCAACAGGTACTTATTTCTATATTCTAAACGATGGTGTGGATAAACAATATAAAGGCAGTG
>JBBIUW010000526.1:0-2431 GCA_037440045.1 Sphingobacteriaceae bacterium | reverse complement strand
CCTAAATTATTAAAAGAATTAGGGGTAGGATTAATTAACGGGCTAATTTGCTCTATCTTAATTTTAGGATATAATATTTTGATTAGCGAATCTTGGGCTTTGGCCGGCACTGTAAGCGTTGCGTTACTTACCGTTATTTTATGCGCGTCGTTTTTAGGAACATTTGTTCCTTTAATGATGAATCGTTTTAAAATTAACCCAGCTCTGGCAACAGGTCCTTTTGTTACTACATTAAATGATATCATTGGTATTTCAATTTACTTTTTAGTAGGTCGAATTCTTTATGGAATTCTGTAATCAATATATCTTATGCAAACTCTCGAACAGTTAATTTCAGGAAAATTAAAAGGAGTTGCTCATCTTAAACTCTCATGCAACTTAACTGTTTTTCCGGATGTTATTTTTGAATTAGCAGATACTCTCGAAATATTAGATTTATCTAACAATGCATTATCAAGTTTACCTGACAATTTTTGTGATTTAAAAAAATTAAAAATCGCTTTTTTTTCAGAAAACAATTTTAAAGAATTACCAGAAGTATTAGGTAAATGTCCAAATTTGACCATGATTGGTTTTAAATCAAATCAGATATCATTTATCTCAGAAAATGCGTTCCCAAATAAATTACAATGGTTAATCCTAACCAATAATCAAATTCAGGAAATACCAAAAAGTATTGGCAGATGCTCTAAGCTTCAAAAAGTGGCATTAGCGGGTAATAAAATAAAAAACTTGCCATCTGAAATGGCGCAATGCAAAAACATTGAATTACTGAGAATTTCAGCCAATCAATTAACGGATTTCCCACTATGGTTGTTTACATTACCTCGCCTTTCATGGTTAGCTATTTCAGGGAATCCATTTTGTAGTAATGCAATTTTCAAATCTGAATTACCACTAATTGACTGGCGAAAACTTACAATTAAAGAAACTTTAGGAGAAGGTGCTTCTGGCATTATTTCAAAAGCACAATGGCATAAAAACAATCAGATTGAAGATGTTGCTGTTAAAGTATTTAAAGGAAATGTAACCAGTGATGGCTATCCTGAAGACGAAATGAATGCCTGCATTGCTGCGGAAAATCATCCTAACTTAGTAAGTGTTATCGGTAAAATAGACAATCATCCCGAACAAAAAATGGGGTTGATTTTAAACTTAATTCCATCTGATTATAAAAATTTAGCAGGCCCACCAAGCTTTGAAACTTGTACTCGCGATACATTTAAAGAGGGCACATTATTTTCTTCTAACACAATTCTCAAAATCGTTTCATCAGTTGCCAGTGCTGCAAATCATTTGCATCACAAAGGGATTATGCATGGCGACCTGTATGCTCATAATACATTGTATAACAAAGATGCTAACACTATTTTTGGAGATTTTGGCGCGGCTACTATTTATGAAGTAAGCAACAAAAACGCTTCTCTATTTGAAAAAATAGATGTGAGAGCATTTGGCTGTATGATAGAAGATTTACTAAGTTGTATAATTGAAGAAGAAAAACAAACACTTACTTACAATGAGTTATTTAAATTAAAATGTTTGTGTTTAAATGATGTGATTGAAAAAAGACCTCTATTTAACGAGATTATTCAATCATTAAAAGTTCTTTAGCTGTTATTTTCTTACAGAGTTTAACCTTTTTACAGACACTAACTGATCATAATATGTTCCTCGCTGACGATGGTAAACATAAATTGTATAATCATTTTCTGTTTCCCAGTGATTGCCTTCTGTAAAGGTTTCATCTCCACCTTTTTTATCATCTTTTAAATACACATAGGTATAATTATAGTAGCCTTGTTTAATAAACAAATTACACTCATATCCCATTTTTTTGTAGTTATAAGTCATTCGATTTGTTTTGTTTAATCGCCACTCAGTTAACTTACCTAACACATAAAAATTACCTGCACCTTGAGCATTATCATAAGGAATAAAAAAGTGTACCCAAGCATAATCAGCTTCAATATCAGGACTTCCTACCATATCTTGATTTTTTATCAAAAAACCACCATTCAAATCATTATAAAAACTATAGCTTTTAAACGTTTTTAACTCATCATTTTTTAACTCAACATGATAGATGTAAGAACTATCTTTATAAATATCATAAACCCTTTCGGTGTATGTTCTTAAAGAGCGAGTATCAAAATATCTAAATTCATTTCCTCCATTAAAGGTAGACTTATCATCTAACGAATAGGTTAATTTTGTTGGCTCTACAAATGTTGGTTTAATATTATTAACCGCATTATCCCATCTGTTATTTTGTGTAATGACAACTTTTAAATCTGTAAAAGGATTTGTTAATTCATACTGACTATTAAATAACGAAAAATCAATATGTTGTTTTTCGTATTGTTCATCATTTCCCATTGCCTGTCTGATGTTGGCTAATACGGTAATTTTGTTTTCGTAAATCATAAAT
>JBBIUW010000525.1:0-2433 GCA_037440045.1 Sphingobacteriaceae bacterium | reverse complement strand
TAATGGCGGTAATTTTGCTCCCTCTTTATTTGTGGGTGCTTATGTTGGTTTTGCATTTTCTTATTTTTTAAGCCTAATAGGTTTTAATACCATACCAATAAGTAATTTTACCATAGTGGCCATGGCAGGTATATTAAGTGGTGTGTTTCATGCTCCATTAACAGCTATATTTTTAATTGCAGAAATAACAGGAGGATATGAATTGATTATTCCTTTAATGTTAGTAGCCTCCATCAGTTATATCATTGTAAAACGTTTTCATCCACAATCGTTGGATGTAAGAAGATTAAAAGATAAAGGCGCAATTGTATCTGAAAACAAAGACACAAGTATTTTAAGTAAAATAGATGTAAAGTCGATGATAGAAACCGATTTCACACCTATTCATTTTAAAGCGACCTTGCGTGATATAGTTGAAACCATTAAACACTCCAAACGAAATACGTTTCCTGTAGTAAAAAAGAATCATAAATTATTAGGTATTATTTATTTGGATCATATCAGAGAGGAAATGTTTAATGCCGATTTGTATGATAGAGTAACTGCTAAAGAAGTGATGCGTAAACCATCTATGGTTATTTATACTCATGAAGATATTTTTACGATTATGCGAAAGTTTGAAGAGTCGGGGCAATGGAATTTACCGGTTGTTGAAAACGATATTTACATTGGATTCTTATCTAAATCGAGCATACTAGATAAATACAGACACGAGTTGTTGGAAACAGTTTAGTTTTGAGAGTGCATTAACATTGGTTTAAATTAAGGTAATGTAGATTTAATTAAAAAATGAAAATAGAAACTAAATACGTTAAAAAATAGCTGTCATAACGTGCGGGTGTAAGCTATAAATAAGTAATTACTGCAGGTAAAAACTCCATAACAGAAAGAAATCTTAATAAAAATAAATCTTGTTAGAACTGAACGAAATAGACTTATATGACGTGTTGAGTCAAACCTTACCGACACAAAACGACTTTTTTGAAACTGACTACAAAGAAGAGTTACAAGAGTTGTTGGACTTTGGTATTAATACAAAAGTTAAATTGCTTGATCTTATAGTAAAGCATAGAGAAGCTGTTTTAGAAATAGATGCAGAAGATATAGACGATTATCATACAAAGTTCTACATTGAAGAATACGGAGAAGATTTTGTTAGAAATCGAATTGAAAATAAGTTTTGGTTCTCTTATTCTGGTTTGTTAAGAATAATTTTAGAGCTAGAGTTTGGGGATGATTACGAGAAATATTCATGCAAAAGAGACAATATCTAGGATGCAGATGTCTAAAAGTTTTAAAATTAGATGAAGGAAACAACTTATTAAACAACCTACTAGTCATGCGCGCCAACAGCAAAGCATTTTCAAAAGCAATAAACATTAGTATCTTTAAGTAAGCTTTTCGGTGTGAGTTGTTTTAAAACGGTAAACTAGTAGATTGAAAACATTACAAATAATTTTAAAGAAACAATATGATTGAATTTAAAGTAAAAATGACATTACAAGAATATAGAAAATTAAATTTTATTCTTTTGTATAAACGGCCAATGACTATTTTTTTAACGTTCATAGGAATAATAAATATTATTGCTTTTGTAATGTATTTATTAGGAAATACAAGCAGTTTTTTGTCAAATCCAATATTCAATTTAATATTTGGTTTAGCGATAACATTAACGACTCCATTATCAATTTTTTATAGTACTAAAAAAAGTTACGAGACTAATAAATATATACAGTCAGAGACTGAGTGGACAATTACTCAGGAAAAAATTAAAATAAAGGGAAAATCATTTGAAGGAGAATATGACTGGACTAACATTTATAAAATTATCAAAGTTGGTAACTGCATTATAATTTACAAAGACAGAATTATTGGCAATTTCATCCCTATCAATTCGTTCAATAGCAAAGAAGACTATCAATTGTTTTTGGAATATGCAAAACAGAACAACGTAACAGTAAAATAAAAAAAACAGCTGGTAACATGGGTTTTTGCTATGTGGGTTGCGGAAGTTCGCGCACTTAACTTTCAGCAGTAAATAGTGTTTGGCGCGCTCAGGTTCTGTAGTAATTGTTCTTTAAAACATACAATAATTCTTTTGCTTCTTTGAGCATAGCGGGTGAAATTTTATGTCCTGCTGCCGCATCCAATTTTATAGGACGATTTCTTATTTTATAAATCTCTTCCAGTTTATCTGCAGGAATCAATTTAAAAACAGAAGGGTCGGTTACTTGATCGCAAAATAATTTTAAGCGTTGTAAAAACTCGTTACGTTGGTGTGCTGCTTCTATCTTCTGAAGATGAGAAGTATTTATCTTTTTCTTTTTTGACATGATGTTAATTTTAAAAATTGATATGCCATTTGAACCTTATAACGTTAAATGCCTGGCATTAGTTAGTTAACTATTATTATTTTAACATTAATTAAAG
>JBBIUW010000524.1:0-2441 GCA_037440045.1 Sphingobacteriaceae bacterium | reverse complement strand
CCATACGTACTCTTTTTTTCTCCCAGCGGTTCTTCTAATGGACGTTTCCATTTTACAATTTAACCTGATTGATACTAGACGAGCTTTATTTTTTTGTGCAATTTTCTTAAATTTATCATAGAAATTTTTACTCCACCCAGCACCATCGATAATCACGTCATAGTTGTTAAAGAGAAAAACATCCGTTGATTTTATTAATATAGTGTAAATCAACTTTTCTTCGAGATCATTGTTTTTAAAATCGCTAAACCATTTTTTAATTGAATTTCTACTTATTACCACTGAGTCCTTAATAATTTTTTTTAGCTCCAGTGAAGCGGTTGTTTTGCCTGTGCCCGGCATGCCAGAAAAATATATCAGATATTTCATAATTTAAACTCTTACAATTACTCCGTTCATAAGAATAATGAACGGAGCAACGGCAAGGGCTTAAGTAGTTTCTCTACAAAACGTTTTTTTGTGGGCAACCTTGACCTTTTTAAGAGATTTTTTCTTTGCTTGTTTTTTCATATATTCATATTTATAATTTTGGTTACTCATTAGTTAATTCCATTAGCCGACCTTTATTATCTAACGAAATTAATGCCAACAACCAATATCATCACCTAGATAATTTCCATCTTTTAAAAATGGTTCCGCTCTGCATCCCCTGCAAATTAGCCAATTCTCACAGTGTTTACATTTACTGTAATTTTTTTGTTGTCGTATTTTTTGCAGAACAGCACTATCTTTGAAAATTTCAAATGGATTGTCAGTAATAGCATTACCAATTTTATATCTGAAAAATGGGCAAGGGAAAATGTCACCATTACATTCAATATAAACAGATTCCACTCCAGCGCGACAACCACCAGCAACACAATTATTTTCAAATGAATATTTTTTTAATTCTTCATTTAACGTGTTATCTAGGGGGTCTTTAAATATTATTTCGACCTTTGACTTATTTTTTATTTTATTTATTTTTTCAATGACATTTTTTATTTCCCAAGAAGATAATATTTCATTTTCTAATCTAGTTCCACGACCCAACGGCTTCATTCTCATAAATGAAATATGATGGACGCATAATTTGTTCGCTAACTTTATTAAACCCTCAACGTCGGTCAAGTTGTTTTTTGAAAGTGTGCATTGAATAGATGTCGGGATATTTAAACTAACGGATTTTCTGATTGATTTTATGGTTTTGTTATAAGAACCTAGCCCCCGTATTTTTTCGTGTTGTTTTTTAAGGCCGTCTAAGCTTATAGTTAGCCGTATCTTGTTTTTTTGTAAGAAACTCAGAAGGGTATCATGCAAAAAAATTCCGTTGCTAAGTATATGAGGATCGTCACAAGACTTTTTCACTTCTGCCATGATTTTTATTATATCAGGATGCAAGCTGGCCTCTCCTCCGGAGACACTGATTCCTTTTAACCCCTTCAGTTTTTTTATAACACAGATAATTTCCTTTGTAGACAAGGATTTTTCTTCCGTTTGACAGCCAGAATTTTCAAAACACCATCTACATCGTAAATTGCATTTATTTGTTATCGCAAAAATGCAATATTGCAAGTCTTTTTTTTCTATTTCTATTTCATATAAATTTTCCATATTTAGAATCATTCTAAAAGATACCCCAAATAATTAGCCGCGAAGTAGATAAAACCTTTAAATTATAATAACATCAAAATTCTATTTTGTCAACGTGTTGTTATGGTTCAATACCTTTGCAACACCCACGTCATCATGTTTATCATAAAGTCTTGTAGGGCTAGATAGAAAAACGAAAAAGGCGGGGCGATTCACTAAGAGTGAAAGCCCCGCCCTGGGTTGCAATGAGCGGTTTTCGAGGCTCAAGCTCGAGTTAGTGGATATCATATAACTAAAAACAAAAAATGTGTAGACATTGAAATTTAAAGCATCGTTTTTTTAAATTTTAAGCTGACTTTTCAAAATTTGACATAAACCAAGTAACTTAATAATCCTTAGAAAATCCACGGGCGTAAGCCCGTGGATTTTCACTATCAGTATTATCTGGCTTCTACTTTCAATTAAACAAAAAAACAAAGTCAATAACTTGGTTTAAACGAACCATCCAGATTAAATCTTAACTGGCTATCAGGATTGCTTTACCATCCGCTAAATAAATGCTGGCGATCAAAATGTCGGCATCAAGCCAGTAAACTCCGCTCCGGTTGAGCGGGTTGTCGCTCTCCGGATCAACTACTTTAATCTTTTTCTTGCGGCTATCATAATCGGACAGAACCAACCCATGCCCCTCGATCTCGCCGCGGATCGGATCTGGCTTCCGGCCATCTGCTGGCGATACTTTGGCGCGATGATACAACCAGGTGCCAGCCACTTCCGCTAAAATCGGGGCGCCTTTCTCAAGATATTTTTTAATGACGGTTTCACTAATGGCGCCGAACTCGATCTTGCCGCCGAGAGACAAAAATTCG
>JBBIUW010000523.1:0-2445 GCA_037440045.1 Sphingobacteriaceae bacterium | reverse complement strand
TAAGATTTAGGCTAAAAACAGCGTCAATATTTGGAATAAAGCAATAGTCAAATTCAAATTTTCGTATTCCTGTAATTTTATTAGTAACGTATGGAGTCATGTTTTTGTATCCTGCTTTTTCAAAAATTGCCAGAGAACGGCGCATGTGAAATGAAGAGGTTACTAATAATATAGAGCCTTTAAATTGCAAACTATCTAATATTTTTTTTGTAAAAACAGCATTTTCATAGGTGTTTTTGGAATTGTTTTCAATTATAATACTAGTATCAGGAATACCAATATTTATTAAATATTTTTTGATGTAGGATGCTTCACGATGTTGAGGTTTACGAATACTCCCAGAGCCCCCTGTTATAAGTAATTTGTTAATTCGTTTTTTTTGATAAAGCTCTAGAGTTTGAAACAGTCTATCTCCAGAATAACCAAAATCAAATCGGTTTTGTCGTTCGTCAATTCGGCCCATACCACCTAGCACAATTGCGATATCATATTTCGTATTTTTTAAGTAAATATCGTTATCGCTATACTCCCAAGCTCTTACAACTTCATCAACTAAAAAGGAATTCGAAATCACGTAGAAAAATAGAGTAAAACCTAATACCCATTTTTTATAAGGTGTATGCCATAATTTTTTTAAAAGAAAAAGTAATCCAAAAAACAACCAAGTATATGGTGCAATTAGGAATGCTAAAATTTTAGATAAGAAAAAAAACATACTCTAAATTAACTAAAACTTTTGAATTTCAGGAATCAATTCTTATAAACAAAAACTTGATAAAACGTCAGTTTTTGTGATTAAAATCAGACATTACGTCTATTCAAATCATGTTTTTAAGACTTTATTTCAGATAATTTCACTTGGACTCTAATTTGAGGCCTAGGATGAAAAATAAAAAATATTTATGAGCGAAGTTGCAGATTGGTTTATGTTAATATTAGAGAGAATGGCCCGAGCTTTAGGTTTGGCCCTAAATAAGTTATTTAATTTAAAACAAGAGGGAAAATTAGACGAGGCAAATCAATATATCTCACAATATTTGCAATCAGAGTTTGATTTAAATCTTACTAGTTTTATGGATGTTGAAAATGATGAAATAATAACTTATTTAATTAATAAGAAATTTCATAGCTCACATTTAGAAACATTAGCTAAAATATTTACCGAATACGCTGAAACTATAAATGATGACGAACAACAACTTAATTTATATAACAAATCAGAAATTATTTTTAATTATATAAACACCATTGATAAAACATTTTCCTTAGAAAGACAATCTTATATAAAAAAAATAAATAATCAAATCATTTTATTAAATAAAGCACAACAACAACAACAACAACAACAATAAATAATTAAACAATATGAACTTAAATAACTTTACAATTAAATCACAAGAGGCTATTCAACAAGCTATGCAAATTGCAATCATTAATGGTAATCAGGCAATTGAAAATGGGCATATTTTAAAAGCCATTTTAGAAGTTGATGAAAACGTAACTCCTTTTATATTAAAGAAATTAGGAGTTAATCAAACGGTTTTTTCTAAAACAGTTGATGCCATCGTAAATTCATATCCTAAAGTATCTGGAGGTCAACCATATTTGTCTAATAATGCTAATCAAGCAGTTGCTAAAGCAACTAATTATTTGAAAGAGTTTAAGGATGAGTATGTATCTATCGAACATTTATTGTTGGGTATTTTAGCTAGCGGAGACGCAGTTGCTCAATTATTAAAAGATAATAATATTAAAGAAAAAGAATTAAAAGCCGCTATTACAGAGTTAAGAAAGGGTTCTAATGTTACTAGTCAATCAGCAGAAGAAACTTATAACTCTTTAAATAAGTATGCAATTAATTTAAATACTCAGGCTCGTAATGGAAAACTGGATCCTGTTATTGGACGTGATGAAGAGATACGAAGAGTGTTACAAATTTTATCCCGTCGTACTAAAAACAACCCAATTTTAGTGGGAGAACCAGGTGTTGGTAAAACGGCTATTGCTGAAGGTTTAGCACATCGTATTATTGCAGGCGATGTTCCTGAGAATTTAAAATCTAAACAAGTTTATTCACTAGATATGGGAGCTCTTATCGCAGGAGCTAAATATAAAGGTGAATTTGAAGAGCGTTTAAAAGCAGTGGTAAAAGAAGTAATTAGCAGTGATGGAGACATTGTTTTATTTATTGATGAGATTCATACTTTAGTTGGTGCTGGTGGAGGAGGAGAAGGCGCTATGGATGCCGCAAATATTTTAAAGCCCGCTTTAGCAAGAGGAGAATTAAGAGCAATTGGTGCGACCACTTTAAATGAGTATCAGAAATATTTTGAAAAAGATAAAGCTTTAGAACGTCGTTTTCAAAAAGTAATGGTTGATGAGCCAAGCGAAGAAGATGCTATTTCAATTTTACGTGGTATTAAAGAAAAATACGAAACTCACCAT
>JBBIUW010000522.1:0-2449 GCA_037440045.1 Sphingobacteriaceae bacterium | reverse complement strand
TCCTCCTTCAATAACTCTTAATCCTGGAGATTTTGGATATCCTAATGAATCTTTATTCCAATTAGGATAATATGATTCATAATCTTTTAAATAAAATCCTTTATAATCTCTGTAAAATAATCCCCATAAAACAGTGCGCCCTTGTATGTTGATATTGATGTTTCTGTTTTGAGTTTCTCCGTAAAGTTTTTTTAATTTCTCGCTTGCAGGAAGCTGGATGGCTGCTGATATATATACTTTTTTAATTTTTAAGGATAATCCCACAACACCAGGAATTGATGGTTTGTATTTAAATTTCTCACCTTTCCCAAACATACGATTGCTAACATTTAAGGAAACTTCAGGATATACAAAACGTGGACGGATTAAGAAATTTTTTGGAAATACCTCGATGTTTTCAGGTGGTTCTTTTTTCTTCTTCTTTTTTTCTTCTTTTTTTCGCTGCTTTTCTAATCGAGCCTGTTCTTTTTTAGTTTGCGATAGCAAAGGACATGTTATTAAAAACATTAAACCAAATATCCAATATTTTGTTTTATTTAACATGGTACACAAACTTAAAAAATAAATAAGAAACTGAAACACGATTTTTACCACTATTATTTTTATTTTTACCCAGCATTTATGGAGGCTCCTCAAGATCAGATATTGTATACAAAACAAAAGTTTAAACAGCTTAAATGTTGCGTTCTTATACCTACCTATAATAATGCAAAAACTATTGAGGGAGTTATACAATCATCATTACAATATTGTGATGATGTGATTATTGTGAATGATGGTTGTACTGATGATACAGCTCAAATTATTGCTAAGTACCCACAATTGATAGTAATCACCCATAATGTTAATAAGGGAAAAGGTGTTGGATTAAGAAATGGTTTTGTTAAAGCTGCAGAGCTTGGGTTTGATTACGCAATTAGTATTGATAGTGATGGACAACATTTTCCCAAAGACTTTATTATTTTTTTAGAAAAAATTGAGAAAGAACCTGGTAGTTTAATAATTGGTGCTCGAAATATGGATGTTGCCAATGTACCAGGCAAAAGCAATTTTGGTAAAAAATTCAGTAACTTTTGGTTTTGGGCTGAAACAGGTATATCAATGCCTGATACACAAAGTGGTTTTAGACTTTACCCAGTGCAACGATTAAAAAAAATATGGTTGTTTACCACAAAGTTTGAATTAGAAATTGAAGTTATTGTAAAAGCTGCTTGGCATGGTATTCCTGTAGTTTCTGTTCCTGTAAGTGTTTATTATGCTCCAGAAGGAGAGCGAGTATCGCACTTTATGCCAGGAAAGGATACAACTCGTATAAGTTTTTTAAATACATATTTGGTAACCTTAGCTTTATTGTTTTGGAGACCTGTAATGTTGTTAAGAAAATTAAACTTTAAAAATTTAAAAAAAGTTTGGAAAGAAGAAGTTGTTGCTTCGCATGAAAGTGCCGAGAAAAAAGCATTATCAGTAGGAGTGGGGTTGTTTTTTGGGATAGTACCTATTTGGGGGTTTCAATTTGCTATGGCTATTTTCACAGCCATATTTTTTAAGTTAAATAAAATAATAGTTGGATTGACAGCTCAAATTTCTGTTCCTCCAATGATTCCTGTTGTTTTATATACTAGTGTGAAAACTGGTGAATATATACTAAATAAAAAAGTTAATTTAGATTTAAGTAAATTGCTTTCATCCGAAACACTTAATAATGTTTATGTTTATTATGTCGGGGCAACTGTTTTGTCAATTGTTGCAGGTATTGTTGGCTTTTTAGTTACTTGGGTATTATTAAAATTATTTGGGTACAAACCTTCTTCAAATGAACCCAATTCCTAATCGTTATTTTATTATTAATAAGCCATACAAAATGGTTTCTCAGTTTGTAAGCCCAGATAAGGTTAACTTATTGGGTGATATTGATTTTGACTGGCCAGAAGGTACTCATGCTATCGGACGATTAGATAATAATTCCGAAGGCTTATTGATTTTAACGACCAATAAAAAAGTAACTAAATTATTGTTTGAAAGTGAAATGCCTCACAAACGTACCTATTTAGTTCATGTAGAAAAAATAGTGACACCCGAAAGATTACATCAACTTCAAACAGGAATTGAAATACGTGTGAAAGGAGGAGGTTACTATATCACATCTCCTTGTGAAGTAAAAATAGTTGAAAAACCAAAAGATTTGCCAAAACGCGCTCACGAATACAGAGAAGATTTGCCAAGCACATGGTTAACAATTACTTTAACAGAAGGCAAGTATCATCAAATTCGGAAAATGGTTTCATCTGTTTATCATCATTGCAAACGATTAATTCGCTTATCTATAGAAGATTTAGAGCTCGGAGATTTACCACCTGGCGGTGTAAAAGAAATTGAAGAGGAAGAGTTTTTTAGAAAGTTGAAAATTGATAATTGGAGAGATTGAACTCAATATTATTTATATGATGAA
>JBBIUW010000521.1:0-2452 GCA_037440045.1 Sphingobacteriaceae bacterium | reverse complement strand
AGGATCCTGTTTATTATAAAGGTGATACTTTGGTTTACACCGCTGATTCGTTTAAGGTTAAACCAAATGCCACGGTAGAAGATCTTCTCAAAAAACTTCCGGGGATAAAAGTAGATGGGCAGGGAAAAATTACTTCACAAGGCAAAACGGTTGATCAGGTGTTAGTAGATGGTGATGAATTTTTTGGAGCTGATCCTACAATTGCAACAAAAAATCTTGCCGCGAATGCAGTTGAATCGGTTCAGGTATATGAAAAAAAGAATGAAAGTTCAGCAGAAGGGACAGAAGAAACAGTGAATGTAATGAACCTGAAACTCAAAGAGGATGCTAAGAAAGGGTATTTTGGAAAGGTTTCTGGAGCAGGTGATTTTCAGAAATTTTATGAAGGAGAACTGCTTGCAAATAAATTCACCAACAAACAAAAAGTATCCGTATTTGCTTTAGGGAGCAATACTCCGCGTTCAGGTTTTGGCTGGAATGAAATGTATAAATACGGTTTGGAAAATGAAATGAATGTTCAATCTGATGATTCTGGTGATATGTGGTATTCCAATGAATCGATAAATAATGGAATACCAAAAACTTTTAAATCGGGTGTATATTATAATGACAAACTTTCGGAGAATACAAAACTCAATTTTAATTATTCATACAGCAATAACCAACTCAAAGCAAAATCACAAACACGTTCCCAGTATTTTTTGACAGATACAAGTTATACTACTGAAAATACAAGTGAAGCAACACAGTTGAACGAATCTCATAATTTGAATTTAGGTTTTACGCAGCAACTCGATTCACTAACAGAATTAAACATTATTCCAAAACTAAAATACAATAAGGGTAAAACAGAAACTTCTGATATTGAAGATTTCATCTCGGCAGGAGATACATTAACCCGTAGAACTACAACTGCAAATAACAACTCTGCAAGTGGTTATAATTTAAATGCATTGGTAAAACTTAATCGTAAGTTTAAAAATCGTGACCGCTCATTGTTTGCTTCCTACAATTATTCTAAGGATGATAATGAATCAACAGGGAACTTAAAATCAGGCAATCAATACTTTTTAAATACCTTATTTCCTGCAACGGATATCAATCAAAAAAAAGTAAATAAAAGTGAGTCGCAAATCAATGCGGTTTCAATCGACTATACCGAACCTCTTACAAAAAAAATTAAGTTGGAATTTAAATACGACTTCAATTATAGTCTGAGTAAGCAAAATAAAAACGCATTGAACTTTTATAATGGCGAGTACTCTGTTCAGGATAGTGCCTATTCAAATAATTTCGAAAACAAACGGATGAGTAATCGCTTGGGAACCGAATTTAGGCTTGAAACCAATAAACACCTCATCGCCATAGGAGCAAAAATAAGGCAAATCACTTCAGCTAACACCAATCTGATTAGCCATCGTACAATCAATCAAAATTTGAATTCAATTCTGCCTTCAGCAACTTACCGGTATAAAATAACAGACAATAAAAGATTGTATTTTAATTACAATACAAATTCTTCAATGCCTTCTATTAATCAATTACAACCAGTTCCCGATAACAGCAATCCGAACCAGGTAAAACTTGGTAATCCTGATCTAAAACCAACTTTTAAAAATACTTTTGTTATACGATTCAATTCCTGGAAACCGATTACAGGAAAATATTATTGGGCAAACATGAATTATTCCATAACATCAAATGCATACTCCAACTCAATTACGTATGACAGCCTTGGGAGAACAGTTACGCAGCCCATTAATGTTAATGGTAATAAAAATGCATCTGCTTATTTCGGGTTGTATTTGCCCTTTTTCTCAAAAAAAATAAGCTTAGGGCCTAATCTAAATTGGAGTTACAGCCAGTACAGCAGTTATATCAACAATCAAAAAAATAGTACAAAAACAAAAAGTATTAATGGTGACTTTCAAGTAGATATTAATCTCGATACACTTGATTTCAGTATGGGCTATTCGTATAGCTACGATGATCCTTCTTCAACATTAAATACTGCAAGCAATAAGCCCTATACACAACAAAAATTCAATGCTTCCTTAAGCCTTAGACTCCCATTCAAAATGAATTTTTCAACGGATGCCGAGTACTATATAAACAGCCAGCGTACTCCGGGTTACAATATAAATTATGTATTATGGAACGCTTCACTAAGTAAAACATTTTTCAAACTTGAAAACTTTATTGTTTCTGTTGAAGCTACTGATATCTTGAATCAGAATATCAAAATGAACAGAAGTATCCAGGACAATGTGATAACAGATACCAAAACCAATATTATTAATCGCTTTATTTTATTAAGAGCTGTTTATAAATTTAATAGTAGTAAAACAAAAGAGGATGAAAACGATTTCTAAATTTTACTTGTTGTTGCTATTTGTAATTCCATTCTCCACCATATCTTTTGGGCAAATTACATCCGGGAAAATTGTTTATG
>JBBIUW010000520.1:0-2453 GCA_037440045.1 Sphingobacteriaceae bacterium | reverse complement strand
AACTACACTTATCTTTTTATTTGAAGGTGTAATGCCAGCTTTAACAAGTCAATCCGAAATGGCAAAAGAAGGGATCAGGCATTTGGGCTATCCTGAGTATTTTGGTTCTATGTTAGCTGTATTTAAAGTATTGGGTACATTGGCATTGATGATTCCTCAAATCCCAGCTCGTATTAAAGAATGGGCATATGCTGGATTTGCAATTGATTTTATGGCAGCATGTATAAGTTTAATAGCAGTAGATGGTGTTAGCGGCTTAGCATTTTTTCCATTAATTGTTCTTGTTGTATTAAGTATATCTTATATCTATTATCATAAAATCAAATCATCTATAAAATCTTAAGCTATGCTAACATACAACACAAGCAATATCTAAAATCAAACAAAGTTCACATCAATTTTTTAGCTCCTCTACTCCATTTCCTATAAATTAAATGTCGGCAATACTAGAAAATATTGTTAAAGAATATGAATGAAACTTGATCTAGTCTAAAGAAAGTAGAAAGACATAAATTTATTTTACGAATTTATCAATAACTAAATTTACAACTTCAATTAATATCAAAAGTATAACTATCCATTCTAGTAAATTACTTTTTTTATATTGCATTAAGTCTTTAAACAGTTCTAAATTTTCTTTAATAATTTGTAAATCTTCCTGTATATTCCGATATCTGATTTGTAAATCAAACGTTTTTTTTAATCCTATATCAATTTTATTTAAGGTCTCGTCTTCCCATGTTTCTGGAGGCGAATCAAAGATGTATAAATTTTGAGAAATTTTATTTTTTAAATTTAATGTACGACCAATATACTTTCTTAAGTTGTTACCCGAAATATTTAATTTCCCTTGATTTTCCAGATATTGAATTTGATGGTTTGTACCTTCTAATAATTCGTCGCTTTGATCTGAATAAAAATCAAGTGCCACGCTATGTGATACATTCAGCATAATTAAACGAAGTGTTTCAATATCAGAAGAAACAATATCAATTTTATTATATCCAAATGAATTTTCTTTACAGTTCGTTTCTATTAAAAACTCTTCATTAAGTTTATTTATCAACGGATTTTTAGCGTATTTAGAAATAACGTCAAAAAAATCAGCAATCTTTAAATCATCAAAATTTAAAAAACAAACAACACCATATTTAAAAACATAAACATAATATGCGTTATCTAATTCATAAAAGAGTTCATCAGAACTGGAATATTTTAAACTGCCATTAAATCCTATTTTAAAATTTTTTAAATCAATAATTTCAGAAAACTGATAAGCGCGGACTTTTAACATAACCTAATTTATAAGTGCAATACGTTATTTATAAGATATAAAACGCTGCAAAGGTACATCTTTTTATAGCTGCTAAAAGCTCTTATGTAAATTAAAAATTAAATTATAATGAGCTAAAAATTAACACTTTACAATTAACCGATATTAAAAAAACATCGTTTCAATCCTAATTTATCTTGATAATCTTATATATCATGATTTTTACACAATTTGTCTAAATTCTTACATTATCCCTGAGATAATAGCTATATTTAACCTTCGAAAATTAAAAAAATCAGATTAAACACATATGGAAAAAGTATTAAAAGCATTAGGTATTAAAGAATTAAATATCGGTTGTGCTACAGGTAAAAATTATTTTGCTAATGGCGACATTATTGAATCATATAGTCCGGTTGACGGAAAATTAATTGCTAAAGTTCAAGCAGCTAATGCAGCTGATTACGAAAAAGTAGTTCAGGTTGCTTCTGAAGCATTTAAAGTTTGGCGTAACGTTCCTGCTCCTAAGCGTGGAGAAATCGTTCGTCAGTTTGGAGAAAAATTACGTGCTAAAAAAGCTGACTTAGGTAAATTAGTTTCTTATGAAATGGGAAAATCTTACCAAGAAGGTTTAGGTGAAGTACAAGAAATGATTGACATCTGTGATTTCGCAGTTGGTGTTTCTCGTCAGTTATATGGTTTAACTATGCACTCTGAACGTGAGAGTCACCGTATGTATGAGCAATGGCATCCATTAGGAATTGTAGGTATTATTTCTGCATTCAACTTCCCAGTTGCTGTATGGAACTGGAATACTGCATTAGCCTGGATTTGCGGAGATGTTTGTATTTGGAAACCATCAAGTAAAGTGCCTTTATGCGCAGTTGCTTGTCACAATATTTGGAATGAAGTAGCTGCTGAAAACAATTTACCTGAAGGTATTTCTTGTTTATTAGTAAGCCCAGGTTCTATTGGCGAAAAAATGTGTGAAGATGCACGCGTGCCATTAGTATCAGCAACGGGTTCTACAAGAGTTGGAAAAATTGTTGGTACTAAAGTAGCAAACCGTTTTGGTCGTTCTATTTTAGAATTAGGTGGAAACAATGCTATTATCCTTTCTCAACATGCCGATTTACAAGCTTGTTTACCAGGCATTGTATTTGGTGCGGTTGGTACAGCA
>JBBIUW010000519.1:0-2461 GCA_037440045.1 Sphingobacteriaceae bacterium | reverse complement strand
GTACACCTCCTTACTTATATTCTTACGATAATGGGTTAACATTTACTAGTATTGATAGTATATCAGGCCTTTGCGATGGAGTTCATTTAGTTCAAATTGCAGATCAACAAGATACAATTGCTAAAAATTTCATTATTAACACATCTGCAAATACAATTAACAATATCAATCCATTTGGAACTGTAATGGATACCATTATTATTAATCATGCAGATTGTAGTTTCAATTATACAACTCCTATTGACTCTGCATTTATATCTAACTACTATTTTTCTGGCCCTACAACACTTCATGTTACTTATGAAATTTGGCAAGCAGGAAACGTTACTTTCGCGACAGATAGTGCAACTTATCCTTTTCAAAACAACACAAATTACATGATTGGGCTAATTATTTATTGCGGAAGCCACAAAACATCGAATCCAACCATTTTTAATGGGTTAAGAATTAATGATTATATTCATTATTCTAACTTTGTAGCTGGTATTAAAAATAATGCATTAAACAATAATTTTGTAACATACCCCAACCCTTTTAATAATGAATTAACGGTTAGTTATAGTACAAACATAAACATTACATCCATCGAAATTTCAAATGTTATTGGCGAAAAAACAAATCTTGAATTTCAAAAAAGCAATTCAAATTTTAAAACTAATACCGAAAAACTAGCAAATGGAGTTTACTTTCTAAGGATAATGTTTGATAATAATCAAACAAGTGTTATAAAAATAATTAAACAATAAATCTTAAAAAAAGTAATGTTAATCTAAGTAGATTTTTTTGTTAAACATGTATTATGAATTAAGTTTTTCTGTAATATAAGTTTTCAAAAAACTGTAAATTATTTCTACTTTATCTTTAATTTTAAAACCTGAAACATAAACGAAACAAAAAAGCAAGAACTCTTGTATAAGAAGCAACAACAAAAAATGTACCTTCAAAAAAAAATAATGTTGTATGTTTTTTTGTGTTTTGTCACATTAAATATCTACAGTCAGTCTGTGGGAGGAACAACCTCTGGAGCTCAAACATATTGTGATACACTTAACTCAGGATTTATTTCGTTAACAGGTTATGTTGGTAATATTATAGACTGGCAATATTCTATAAATAACGGTACATCATGGACAAATAACGGAAATGTTTTTAATAGCCAAAGTTATTTTAATTTAAAACAAAACACCTGTTATAGAGCTATTGTAAAAAATGGATCTTTTCCATCTGATACTTCTTCTATTTCATGCATCAGTGTTTACCCTCCTTCAGCAGGAGGCATAATAAATGGTGGCGGTTTTTATTGTGGAGGATCTGGTTCGGGTACTTTAAATATTAGTGGAACAGTTGGTAATGTTCTTAAATGGCAAAACTCAACTAATGCGGGTAGCTCTTGGAACGACATTATCAATACAACAACATCTCTTGCTTATTCTAACATTACTCAAAATACTTTATACAGAGCTATAGTTCGTAGTGGAGCCTCATGTCCTAGCGATACGTCCTCTGTTGCAAGCTTTTCAGTTAACCCACAAACAGTAGCTGGAACATTATCTGCCATTAATTCAAATACGATATGTTATGCCTCTGGCACAAACACTATAAATTTAAATGGAAATGTTGGCAATGTGTTGTATTGGATTTCATCAACCAACAATGGATTGAGTTGGAGCAACATTTCAAATAGTACCACAAGTATTAATATTTCTGGTTTAATTCAAACTACTCTATTTAAAGCTGTTGTTCAAAATTTAAATTGTTTAATTGATACAACTAACAGTTTAACTATTACTATTACACCTGCATTTACTGTTAGTGCTGGAACGGATACAACTATTATGCAAGGTCAATCTTTGCAATTAAATGGAACAGGTACAGGAACTCCATTATGGCTTCCTATTTCTTCTGGCATAAATAATAATTCTATTCTTAATCCTATTGCTACACCCTCTGCTACTACTAACTACATTCTCACTATCACTGATACTTATTCATGTGTAAATTCAGATACAGTCTTAGTTACGGTGTTACCAGTTGTTTTTGATGGAATGATAACTAGTGTTTTTACACCAAACGGAGATGGTATTAATGATAATTGGTTTATAGAAAAAATAGATTACTATCCTGAAAATGAAGTTACTATTTACAATATATATGGTGAAGTTGTTTTCTCCCAAAAAGGATATAAAAATGATTGGCAAGGCACCTATAACAATACTCCATTACCAGATGGCACATATTTTTATATCATAAAAATTGGAAAACAGTCTACTTTATTTAAAGGCTCTGTTGATATACTAAGGAATAAATAATGTTGATGAGGTCTATTTTAAAAATAATGATATTTATCTTAACAATAGGAAGTTGTTACTCCCAGCAGATTGTTATGTTTAATCATTATTATTATAAACCAATGGCTTATAACCCAGCTTATACTGGATTTGGTGAAGGTGTAAATTTCATG
>JBBIUW010000518.1:0-2467 GCA_037440045.1 Sphingobacteriaceae bacterium | reverse complement strand
AACAAGTTATAACTATAATCGTCATTTTTTACTTTCGCCACCACTTGATATTAACAAAATGGCGGTTAATTATTTCTTTCCTTTATTTACTAAGCCGCAAGCGATTCAGTAAAAATTTAACATTTAATGAACGTGTTTCTGGAGGCTAGCATTCCCATACAAGACTTACATCTTGTTCAATGATTTTCAATGAGATACGAATTGGGAATTTTAACCGATGAATTTTTTAACTAAAAATCTTCATCTAAGTTAAACACGTTATTTTCTTCTTTATTGTTCATCACACCAGATTTTTGGTACTCAGCAACACGTTTTTCGAAGAAATTTGTTTTACCCTGTAACGAAATCATCTCCATAAAATCAAATGGATTTGAAGCGTTATAGAATTTATCGCAGCCTAAAGCTAACAATAATCTGTCAGCGCAAAACTCGATGTATTGACACATTAAATCAGCATTCATTCCAATTAAACGCACTGGAATTGCATCTGATACGAATTCTTTTTCAATCATCACTGCATCAGTAATGATTTTAGTTACTTGCTCTTTTGGTAATTTATTTTTAACGTGGTTAGTGTATAATAAACAAGCAAAATCACAGTGTAAACCTTCGTCGCGAGAAATTAACTCGTTACTGAAACTTAAACCTGGCATTAAACCACGTTTCTTTAACCAGAAAATTGAACAGAATGAACCAGAGAAGAAAATTCCTTCTACAGCTGCAAAGGCAATTAAACGCTCAGCAAAACTTCCGTTGCTAATCCAACGTAAAGCCCACTCTGCTTTTTTACCTACACATGGTACTGTATCCACTGCGTGAAATAATTTATCTTTTTCAACTGGATCTTTAATATAAGTATCAATTAATAAAGAGTAAGTTTCTGAATGGATGTTTTCCATCATAATTTGGAAACCATAAAAACAACGAGCCTCAGGATATTGAACTTCGTTTAAGAAGTTAATTGCTAAGTTCTCATTAACAATACCATCACTAGCTGCAAAAAATGCTAATACATGCTTAATAAAGTGACGTTCGTTGTCATTTAACTTATTTGCCCAATCAGTAATATCATTGGATAAGTCAATTTCTTCGGCTGTCCAAAAGCTTGCTTCAGATTTTTTATAAAACTCCCAAATATCATTGTATTTAATTGGGAATAAAACAAAGCGGTCTTTGTTTTCTGCTAGTATCGGTTCATTCATAGTCTTGTCTTTATATATAAAACTCTTAAAAAAATTAAGAGTGTAATTGTTATCAAATTCTCTCCTACAAATCTGATTAAAAATGATTGGATTTTCAGAAAATGAAATTAACATTACGGCTGTTTTTTTAACATCGCGTAATTAACATAGTTCGTTAATAAACTAGTGATTTGCTTATGTATCAAGCAATTAAAAGATTTATAAAAAAAAGTGAAAAAAAATTGTTTGTTGTGTTTATTTTTTTGTTAAGGGAGTGTAAAAAAATCAGTATAAATCTTCTGAAACCCTTTAATATCAAGGAAATAAATGCATTAAATTGATAAAAAACACAAAAAACAATTTATGACTACAAAAAATCTTCAAAAAAAATTAATCTCCAAAAAAACGAGCTTAATCTTTTAAATAAGAAAGATGGTCTTAATGCATAAAAAGGAATAACCCAAATACAATCATTTGAATAAATTATAAAAATGATGGTTTATTTAACCAAAACCCATAAAGTGGGTTCCATAAAGTATTTTCACATAAATAGCGCAGGTATTAAAAAAATGCTATTTTTGTTACCTAAATTTTTTAAAAGAATAAGATGATTGATTTAACAGGAATTATTGCTATTAGCGGACAACCAGGATTATATAAAGTGGTTGCTCAATCTAAAAACGGGATTATTGTAGAAGCATTAGCTGACAAAAAACGTACTTCTATTAGCTCTACAGCTAAAGTAAGCTCATTAGAGGACATTAGTATGTTTACTACAGGAGAAGATAAGCCAGTAGCAGAAATAATGAAATCTATTTTTGATAAAGAAAAAGGTGGTGCTTGTGTTGATTCAAAAGCTGATGATAAAGCAGTTGTAGCTTATTTTGCTGCAGTATTACCTGACTATGATAAAGAACGCGTTTATACAAGTAACATGCGTAAATTATTTAACTGGTATAATGCTTTACACGTTTCTGGTAACTTAAAAGTAAAAGAAGCAGAAGCAGCTGAAGAATCTACTGAAAAGAAAATTGTAAAAGCAGCTGCTGAGAAAAAAGCAGCCGTTAAGAAAACAGCTACTAAAGATGCTCCAAAAGCAAAAACTAGCACAGGTGTTAAAAAAACAGCTGGTGTTAGAAAAACAGGTTCTGCATAATTAAGACTTAATATATTTAAAAGCCCTTTCCAACGAAAGGGCTTTTTTGTTTTAGGTCATTATCTATTAGTATAATTCCTCCTTTGACAGAGCTGTCCGCAGGACGGAGGATGTTTTTAGAACTTCCTTT
>JBBIUW010000517.1:0-2469 GCA_037440045.1 Sphingobacteriaceae bacterium | reverse complement strand
AATCTTTTGTTATTCTCCAAAAATATACTGTACTATCAGCGTAAGGTAAATTTACAGTCCATTCAATAACTCCACCTATGCTTGTTATTAATGTTGAATTAATTGGATTAGTAAAAGCATCACTAGTGTCTAATTGCAATTTGTAGTTTGCACTTGCTGCAAAGGGATCTGCAGTTGATGCTTTTAATGTAATTTGAGGCGTATTGGGTATGATAGCATAGTTATATGGAAAAACAGGAATAACATCACCCCCTGATATAAATATATCTACAGTTCCAAATGTTGAGTTGTTATTTTCCGATAGTTCATCAATCTCATTATAATTATCAATTTTTATTTTAAACTGGTTTAATCCAATGCCATTCACAAAATCTTTTAAAATATAAAATTTGTGTGCCGTATTATTATATGGGGCTTTAATTTTATGGTAATAAGTGGTTGAATCTCCATTAGGAAAATAACGTACTGTTTTAACAACAAAAGAATCTAAAACAGCTTTGCCATTATTTTTGATATTAATTGTAACCCCTATAGAGTCAACTTTACTAGCATCTAAAGTTACATAGGTGTTTTTTATTTCATAATCTGGTTTGGCAAAGGCATTTATTCTTATTGATGGGTCGCCCTCAAGCGTCATTTCTAAGCAGGTAATTTCTAATAACTGATCGTTAAGTATAGATGATTTGTAAGATGTATTTTTTATGGCATCTCCGATTCCTTTGTAATAGGTTTCGTAGCCTATTGATTTATAAATATTTTGTGAATAGCTGTTTAAGGTTGATTCTAAACCATAAGAGGAAGAGGCTACAAAACCTATACTACCTTTATCGTTTATAAGTGTAAAATTTTCACTAGTACTTGTACTACCTGGTAAGTGGATGTCTCCTGAATAACATGAATTTGCAAGAAATAAAGGATATTTGTCTTTATTGTTGTACGCAGATGGATTATCAATTGCTTGGTCAAAACCTGTTACAGATCCATGACCAAAAAAAGTAATTAAAGACGTTCCATAATTAATCAATTGAGCTACAGAATCACTCACAGTAATTTGAATTGGAGCAGTGGTAGTTTTTTGAAAATGAGAAACACTTGCACCAAATAAAGTATCTTTTATAATATCTGCATAGTTTTGGAGGTATTGTTGAAATGTTTGTTGTTGGCCATAATTTGCTCCACCGCTAAAATGTAATACCTTTTTATGCCAGTCTTCTGGTTCTGTTGCCGATAAACCATGAACAGGATGAGTTTCGTGCGAAACTACTTTATTTAAATAGTTTGTAACATCATTATCATTGTTTGCAGATATACGACCTACAGGAATAAAAGGAGTGCAGGAATTAGAACTATTGTGTATGCCAGAAGTTAAAAGGTTGTCGGAAGGAGGTGTTCCGAAAGTAGGGACTTTACAATCTGACCAATTAGTAGAGTTTTCATTAATTTTAGTTTGTTTAATAGATTTTCCTAATAACAATAAATATTTTGGAGGCACAGGTAAACTGTCACTTAAAAACCGGCAAAAGTTTTTTATCGCTAAAGGGTTTTTAATATTTCCGTATGCAAATTGATCATACAAATCACTAATTTCTGCTAGTATAACATGATTATTTCCTCCACTCATACTTTGTCGAAACGTTTTGTAGCTATTTGCTGCAGCTAACAAACTCTGATGACTTATAATGACAAATGCAGAATCTGCGTTAGTAGTTTTGTAATTAACAAAATAGCCATTTTGGTTAACGGCTGTTAAAGTTGAAACCAAATGAACATTATTACTTGTAGTTAAAATGCATTTTTTTTGTGAACTAGAATTTGGGATTAAAGCTTTAACATTGTTTGCTAATGATGATGTGGTAATGTATTTATGATTTGTGAGATCATAAAACAAAACTTGTGCAGAACCTATTGATACGTTTTGAATATCAAGAAAGGTTTTTGAAAGAGAGGGATTATTGTCGATGTATAAAATTTGTTCTGAACTATTTGATAAATCTGGTATTTGAGGATATTTTAAAACAATGTAATGAATATTAGTTCCATTGTTGTAGGATATAAGAGGGTCGCTTACACTGGTGATTTGAATGTTTGAATTATTTTGTAACTGATTAGAGGTGATTTGTTTTTCTACAAAAATTTGGTCAATACCGAAAAAAGTAGTGTCGTGTACGATTGAATAATTACCCAAATTATTTAGGTAAGCAATTTTAATTTGATGGTCATAGTTAATGCCTGGGAGGTATTGTTCAGTTGTGCCTGAGTATTGCGTTTTTATAAAAACAGGGAGTGAGGCAGATTGATATACATTTAAATTACTAAAACTAGTTTGATTAGTTGTTCCCTTGTAAATGACTCTACCATAACCTTCAGCCTTCAAATATCTAGGGTCATAAATAATATCTATAAAAGATTTTCCTTGAGAGTAATCATTTTTATATGCTTCAACTTTTTCTGCGTAAAAATAATTAGCAG
>JBBIUW010000516.1:0-2470 GCA_037440045.1 Sphingobacteriaceae bacterium | reverse complement strand
TCTTGTTGATGACGTTTTCACAACAGGTGCAACCCTTAAAGAGGCGGCAAAAACCCTGAAGAAAGCCGGCGCCTCCGAAATCTGCTGGTTTACATTCTTAAGGGGTGTGTGATTATAATACAGACTAAAGGTGATGTTGAATGTTAATGTCAAGTGACGAATAAAATGGCAGCTCAAGATAAAAGGATAGATTGTTGAAGACTCTGTGTAATATTCAACCTTTTTTTCTAACTTGAAAAATTGTCTTGACTAATGTTGTCCAATGATGTATAGTTCTGTCATTGTGGAGGTGTAATATGGTGAAGTATGAATCTGGAGAAATGCTTAATACAAAACAAACTGCAAAAATTCTGGGAGTTAGTACAAAAACAATTTATAGAATGGAAGAAAAAGGTATTATAAAGTCAATGAGAACGCCAGGGGGGCAACGCAGGTTTAATAAAAGAGATATTGATAATTATTTAGAATGGAGTAAAAATTTTATTGCCCCACAAAATCCAAGTTTTTATGTATTAAAAACTCAAAAAGAAAAATCATTTGAAGTTAAAGAGCAAGAGGCAACATATTCTCTCTTTCCTGAACTAAAATCTATGCCTTCAATAAATTTGCAAAGATTAGAAGCAAAAATAGATGAGAAAAATTTAAAAAGTCGTGGTTATTATTATGATTCCGAAGCAGATATATTGAATTGGATAGAGGAGTGGGATTTTAAAAGTTACAACACAAAAACCTATACACATGGGTTTCATACATATCCGGCAATGTTTATACCTCAAGTTGCTCGTAAGCTAATAACGATATTCTCTCGTGAAGGAGAAACGGTTTGTGATATATTTTGCGGTTCTGGAACTACACTTGTAGAAAGCAGCTTATTGAATAGAAATTCAATAGGTATTGAGCTTAATCCTTTAGCTATCTTAATTGCTAGAGTTAAAACTACCTCAATAAACCCTCAAACATTATTTAGCAGTTTTAAAAAAATTTTAGATGAATATAAAACTACGAAGCATGTTTCAATACCACACTTTTCCAATATAGATTTTTGGTTTTCGAAAAAGGTTATTCAAGATTTAGCAAAACTGAAACAATCAATATGGAGTATTTCAGAGGAGAATATACGAAATTTCTTTTCAGTTTGTTTCAGTGAAGTTGTAAGGATTGTTTCTTTCACTCATCATAATGAATTTAAACTATTTAGAGATAAAAAGAAATTAGCAGAAAATTACACTTTTAGCGTAATTGAAGAATTTTCTAGAATGTTTGAAAATAATGTTATTGGAATGAAAGAATACACTATAGATGCAACACCGAACATCAATGTAAAAATCATTCAAGGCGATTCTACAAAAGATAATGGTATTCCTCCTAATTCTATTGATTTTATAATTACTTCTCCTCCGTATGGTGATAGTAGGACAACTGTAGCATACGGGCAATTTTCAAGATTATCATCTCAATGGTTGGATTTATTGCCTCCAGCCATTAAGGATCTTGATAAGGAATTGCTTGGTGGGAAGAATAATATAAGTTTGAATGACCCAATCATTGATTTATCAAATACTTTGAAATTTAGCATTAACTTTATCGCTGAAAAAGATAGAGAAAGAGCAAAAGATGTAATGAGTTTTTACATAGATTTACACAAAGCGCTAATTCAAGCTTATAAGATATTAAAACCTAAGAAATATTTCTGTCTGATTGTTGGGAATAGAACTGTTAAAGAATTGGTTTTAAAAACAGATGAAATAATTTGTGAATTAGCAGAAAACATAGGTTTTACTTCTCAAGGAATTCTTTATAGAAATATCCCTAATAAAAGAATGCCAGTTAAAAATAGTCCTACAAACGAGGCAGGAAAAACAGGATACACGATGCAGAAAGAAAGTATTGTATTGTTGAAAAAAATATAATTATAAAAGTTTTTCATAATTATCGTATAGCTCAAGAATATGCTCTTTCTTCATCCTAAAACCAGTGCCATGATCGTGATATTTCCCTTTATTTTTCCCGCTCCGATAAGTACCAATCCGGATATCGATTTTTAGGTAATCATTTTCTATAGCTTGTTGAAATTTGTTAAAATTTAAACCTTGCAATAAAAATGCTTCAACAAAATGAAAATGCTCATTAACTGATTTTCTTTCTCCTTTTACTTGTGCAAAAGCTAAAAGAATATGGCTTGATTTTGAAACTAAAACACCTGCAAATGTATTTTCATCCTAATAAGCTTCAATGTTGTGAGGATGATTTTCTAAGAATAATTTCCCATCTTTGAAATTTATTTTAAAGCCCTGTGGATTCACTCTTGAACCATATACGGTTGTATGAAGATTATAATAATTTTCATTGTCCAAATATTTATATCTTTCAAATAATACCCTGTTTACACCTTTGGGCTTAGGAGATTTTGTAGCCAAAGTGATCATGCTGTTTGACTCAATTCTTTTAGCCTTAATTTCTATATCTCCAA
>JBBIUW010000515.1:0-2475 GCA_037440045.1 Sphingobacteriaceae bacterium | reverse complement strand
TAAAAAGCACAAACCATCGGTTGCAGAAAAGGAGCAGAAGAGCAGGCGCCGCATGCAATTGCTTTACGAATCTTGTCCGGCGCAGCGAGTGGAAGAAAAAAATGTTTTTAAAAATATTGTAGAAAGTTACCGGGATAATTCTTTTAAGAACAGGGTATTGCGATTCAAAACTTTTTTTAAATACCGCGATCAGATACTTGCGTATAAAAACAAGTCGTACATGGGTAGGATTTTATTTTGCGTGAAAATGTTTTTCAAGATCGACTCATAGAGCAGGTGCGGAATCAATTTATGTGTTTCTAGGTATGAGCCAATTCGTCTGCGTTTTTTAAGTAGATACCCGCCTAACCAAACCCCTGCTCATTTCAGGTAGATGCTTTAAAATACAATACGCAATACTTTGGAAGATCTTAATTTACAGTTTGTTTAGTTTAAATTTATGTTTTTCTTTATTTGATGGGATTGCGTATTTTTAAGTGTTATGCGCAATTATATGAGACCCCTAAAATTCATAATAGCAATTCTAATAGTTAACCTTCAAGCCGTCGGGCAGACAAACATTCAAGTTATCATTAAAGACTTAGGGCAACACAAAATTGACAAAGTTGATGCTTTCGATTTAAGTCAAGTAGAATTTCATGATTATGTATACCAAGACACTTTAAATATAAATTTCAAAAAGACTAATATCGACTGCTACAATATCCGCTATTTTGAGAATGGAAAAATGTATCGTCAACAAATTTGGCTGGACACAGGAAAGATAAAAATAGAAGCTCATATTGACAGTTCAAAATTAATAATTGACACTGTTTTAAACTCTCCAATGTTTTATAAATACCAAGACTTTTCCCAAAAATATTCCCAACTATATAAAAACCAAGACACAGTTTCATTAAATAATTTTTTGCTAGAGACATATCAAAAAAATATTGAAACTCCATTTTCATTATTGATTGGAAATTTATATATTGCTATTAATCAAAATTTAAAGTTAAATCTTGCTAAGCTTAAAAATTTATGTGACTGGCAAGGTGAAAAATTCAAATGGTTTTTCTTTTATACAAGTGTAAATGAAAGGTTAAATAAAATATTTACTATACCCAATATAGACATTAATAAATTTTCTTTTATCAATAAGACAAATAAGAAAACAAAACTTTCTTTAAAAGGTGCTGACTATTATGTTTTAGACTTTTGGTTTTTAGCTTGTCCCCCTTGTATTCGAGACCATAAGGATATTAAAAATAATTTAGTAAGATTAAAACAAAAAAAGGTTGACTTAATAAGTATATCAACAGATGAAAATATTAAAAATTGGAAAAGTTATTTAGCGATACATAACTATAATTGGCAAAATTATTTGCAGGACAAAGTGAATACAATCACAACACAATTGAGTATAAATATATTTCCGACTTATATCGTTTTAGACAAAACGGGTAATATTACCAACACTTACAATTCTTTCTCGGATGTTTTAAAAAGGTTTAACATTAAAGAATAAAAGCGCATAACATCGGCTTCAAGCAATTGGGGCTTGACGAATATATCTTTTCATCTGCAGTACAAATCCCAGCTTCAGCTTCAGGCGACCCAACTCGGGTCGGTAGTAGAATATGTCATTTAGCCTTTGTACATTTATTGAGCGACAGTAGCCAGGCTGACGGAAGTACATGCCCCAACTGCTTAAAGCCCTGGACGTTAGCGTAATTTAGTGCACAGCTTAAATTTATAGACGAATGAAATTGTTCCTTATTATTCTTTCTTTTTCAGTTTCCTTTTTTTCGATTTCTTACTCGCAAACAATTGATACAAAAAAATTAGACAACTTGTTTGATGTGTTGCAAACTCGTGGTTTGGCAACAGGAAGTGTTGCCATTACAATAAACGGGAAGACTTTGTACCAAAGAGCCATTGGCTTTGCCATGCTTGACAATAACAGAAAAATTTTGCCTGATATAAATACGGAATACAGAGTTGGCTCTTCTTCAAAAATGTTTACCGCAACGATGATTTTTCAACTGATTGATGAAAAGAAATTAAGCCTTGATACAAAACTGTCAACATACTTTCCGCAGTTGCCTAATGCAAGTAAAATTACGATAGAAGAAATGTTGTACCACAGAAGTGGTTTACACGATTATACACACGATACAAATTTCCCCGACTGGATGGATAAGCCGAAAACGCATGAAGAAATGTTGCAGCTAATTGCAAGAAAAGGCTGCGATTTTGAACCTGGAACTAAAGCAGATTATTGCAACACAAATTATTTGTTACTAAGTTATATCATCGAAAAAATTACAAAAACAACTTATGCCGAAGCCTTGAATAAAAGAATTGTTTTAAAGATTGGATTGCAACATACTTATTACGGAAAGCCGATTGATATTCGCAGGAATGAGGCAACTTCTTACAAATATTCCGACAACATTTGGAAGAAAGAAAAAGAAACAAATTTAAGTATTCATT
>JBBIUW010000514.1:0-2480 GCA_037440045.1 Sphingobacteriaceae bacterium | reverse complement strand
CCAAAAAGTTAGCAGTATTCTGATCCGTAAGAGAGGGGTTAATATGTGAACACACTAAAAACTCGCGCATACTGCTTGGGCATAAATGATTTAGCCAGGTCGTTTTTCCTTTACCCTGACTACCTACTAAAATTAAACATAAGTGATTTACACCTTTGTTCATGGCTGTTGCAACACTGGCAACTAACCATTTTTCAAGATATGGACGCCAAAGGTTTTTAAGCTCGATAGTCCCAGTTGATATATCTGCAATTTTTATCGTATCAGCTAACTGCTGTATATAATCAGTTTGCCCGTCGTATTGTGGCAAATCTTCAAAATATTTTTTAAGCGGGTTATATTCACTTGTCAATTTAGAATTTAAGATTTTTAAAAGTGTTGTATCTGAACATTTATAACCATCAATTTGTAAATCAATCCAAATAGAATTTATAAAGGCTTCGTCTAATAGTACAAAATCTTTTTTATCAATAGGCTTTACTTCAATTTCTAAAGTAAGCTCGTTACGTCTGAATTCATATTTAAAGTCCAAATAATCTTTTATTTCTAAAAGATTATGTTGCTTACTCTTGGGTTCTTCTCCCTCTTTATTCTTTTTTATTTCTTTATGCTCTAACATCAATTTGTATTAAGAGGTTTTGTATAAAATGCGTTCAATGGTTTGCTTATCCTGATTAGGTAGTTTGCTTATCCATTCTAATAATTTATAAGGTATCTGTATTATCCCTTCTTTATAATGATATACAGCTTCATTTACTAAATGTTTATTGCTTCGGTTAATCCAAACGTTTAAATCCATTATACCATGTATAATACAAATGGCCTCTAAGGATTCTTTTATTGTTTTTAGTTTTTCAATTTCGTTTATTCTGCCATTAGCTAACTGTAAATTTTCCATTTCTAACGTAGAAATATAACACTCGGTTTGGTGTTGGTAATCTATAAGGCTTTTTATGATTAAGTTTTGCATACTAATAAAAGAATCGCTTACCTTATCGTTATCGGCTAAATACTGCAAACCATCTTGTAATTTGGTTACAGCCTTTTCAAAAGCGTTGTTTATTTTTTCGTATTCGTTACTTTTCACTGTTGTTATAACCTTGTTGATTTGTGCCTACTTTTTAGAGCCTCTTAAAAAATTATATATTTCCGTATAGTTAAGGTCTTCGTGTTCGCAATATTCCTTAATGGTTAATTTGCGCTTGGTTTTACTATAAGCATCCCTAATAGCCTTGTGTGTACGTTGCGCACTCTTTATGTTATTGCCGCCTGTTAAACGCAATAAATCATGTATCGTTAAAAATATCCCTTGTTCCATTATTTGATATAGTTTAATTAAATATTATTAAGCAATAATTATATTGTGTTTTCAATGGCCTCATTTTTAAATCGCTCTATTTCTGATGCGTAAATTTGCCATGAGCAACTGGGATTGTCCTGCCTTGCTTTTAGTTTACCTACTTTGCATCTGTAAACAACTGTGCTATACTTCATGCCTGTTATGTGGCTAAATTCTTTAGGTGTGTAAAATTCTTTTTGAGGGTTCTTTTTGTCAAATAATAAGCCTTTTACGTCGCTTACAATGCGTTGATGGAAGGCTTCTAAGTCTTTTACCGTTGCGAGTTGATTCATTTCTTCTTTTGTCATAATATTATTATTTTGAATTGTTATTGTAAAAATAATAACATTAATGCTCATATTATGAATTTGTTTGTAATTATTTTGAATATTTTTTTATATTTGAAGTCAATTTCAAATTATCTCTAATAGAAATTATGATTATTGAATTTTATTTAAAACTTGAATTATATGAAACCACCAATTGAAAACATAGAACTGATTAGAAAGGCAAAAAATCTCACAAGAGAAGAAGTAGCTAAAAAATTAAAAGTTAGTTTATCTAACTATGGAAAAATTGAAACAGGAGAAATAGGCTTAACGATTGAAAGGCTTTACGAATTAGCTAAAGTATTTCACATGCAAGCAGAAGATATTTTAAGGTACAATAAAACAACTAAAGGAAATGTAACTTATGTTCCTATTGAAGCACAAGCGGGCTTTTTATCTGGGTATTCCCAAGAATATATTGAAGAATATAAAACTTATGATTTACCATTTATTGATGGCAAAAATTTATTTATGATTGATGCAAA
The DNA here is from genome assembly GCA_037440045.1 of Sphingobacteriaceae bacterium. GTDB lineage: Bacteria > Bacteroidota > Bacteroidia > B-17B0 > Aurantibacillaceae > UBA4416. The sequence goes on along the minus strand of JBBIUW010000514.1, from coordinate 327 downwards.
TGGAGATAGTATGTTTCCTACAATACATCACGGAGATAAAATTATAATTGAACAAGCAACAGATAGAATAAATTTTAAATTCGGAGGTATTTATGTTTTAATTACCAAAGATGGCAGAGTAATAAAAAGAATACAAAGTAACCCGGAAAATTCCAAAAAAGTAATTTTAAAATCTGATAACGATATTTACGAACCCTACCAAATTTTTAAAAATGATATTGAAAGTATTTGGAAAGTACATGATTATGTAATTCGCACAAATCTTGCTCCAAGGGGTAATGTGTACAGGCAAAACAAAAGTGTCGTTAAATCGACTAAAAATGAGTA
>JBBIUW010000513.1:0-2482 GCA_037440045.1 Sphingobacteriaceae bacterium | reverse complement strand
TATTTGACGAAGCGCGTTTAAACCACTCTTATACAAAAGATAATGTTGTTTATATCAGACAATCAGAAAATGCCGTTAAAAAGCTAATCGGCAAACCTTGTGAAATCAGTTTTGCACTTAACAAAGTAATCGAAGGGCATTACTGCATCATTGAAGCGGACAACTTGCAACCCTCTCACATTGGGAATATTCAAAATCCTTTACATTTTATTCCTGAAGCTCAACCTCGTAACCGTGCCGTAAGTGCAAGCGGACACAATACGCCCAAATTGATTGCTGAAAATTTACGTCCTGCTGAAATTGTTGAAGGAGCAACAGCATACGCAGGCGCACCCATTATTAATAAACGTGGCGAAGTGATACAAGGGAACGGCAGAGCATTTACAATAAAATATTATTATAATAATTTTCCCAACGACCCTGCCCATTATAAAAAATGGCTCACTCAAAATTTAGCTTGTTATGACATAGAGCCTGGAATAGAAAATTTTAATCAGCCTGTAATGGTACGTATGGTAATCGCTAACGACCAAACGGCTATACAGTTGGGGCAATACACACAAAAAGATTTAGAAGCCGTTGCAGGAGAAACCACGCAGATTAAAAGTAAAGTTGGTTTGTTAAGTGATACCGCTTTAGATAATATTTTAAACGAGTTATTGGCGACTGAAACAGGCGAACAAAGTTTATCCGAGCTTATCCGGTCAAGCAACATTTTAAAAACATTGGTAAAAGAAAACATTTTGCGCGGCGATGATTTAGAACTATACACCCGAAACGGCGTTATTAATGAAACGGGGGTTAATTTTATTACTAAGTTTTTGCTAAATCTAATTTTTAAAGACGGAGATGTAAACACCGCAGATATTTTTATACAACTTCCTGTAAGCCTTCAAAAAGCCATTGAAAAAAGTGCCTTGTATGTTTTAAAATGCAGGGGCGAACAAAACATTAATACCGAAATCAGCAAAGCAGTTTTAGGCTTACGTGATTATTTAATATTTAAACCAAACGGAAGTATTGAAGAATGGAAACATCAAACGGATATTTTCGGCGGTTCGGTAGCTGAAAAATATAACGGACTTGAATTTAAGTTAATAGAAATATTTGCCGACAGCAGTAGTCAAAAGCAAATCATAGATTATTTTAAATTATACAGTTCGTATGCAACTACCAGACCTGGCGATATGTTTGAACAGGAACGCCCTGCACTCTCTAAAAAAGAAGCTGTAAAAGCAACTTTTCAAATAGAGTTTGAAAACAGTAGTGTTTCAAAAAACAATAAAACTATTTACTCCAAAAAAACAATTGCCATTGCTAAAGCAAAGGCTAAAGCCCTTTTACTCTTACAACAAATTAATTTTTAAACCAAACCATAAACAAATAATAACATGAACATTCAATTAAACAAATCAGAAAACGGAACATTCAGCATTAACGGCTTAAATGAAAAACACCTCAATGCTTTAAATCAAGTATTAAACACTTGCACCTTGGGCGCTGAAATGCTAAGAGCTATGAGTATAGAAGAAGCTACACAATACTTTCAAAGTTTTAACGGAGGTAAGGTATTAAATGAAACAGAAGTAAAAGCCTTAATTGAAAAGGAATTAGAAGGTATTACCGCTTTAACCGAAATTTCAGAAGGCATCACCATTTAATTAAATAACATTATGGCAATTTATTTTAGCGAACATAAGGGTTTAGGAAGTACAGAAAACCAAGTTACTCCAGAGAATTATAAAACTATCATTCTCAAAATTGGTATTAGCAAAATGCCCGAAACTCTGATTAAAGGTCATCAATTTTATAGTGCCAATATCCATGAATATAATAGCAATAACAGTATTAGAGAAACGATTAACGATTATTTGGCCGACCTGAACCGTTATGTATTATCCTTGCCTAAGAAGAAACAGGATCACATTTTTAAAGAAGATAAAGGCTATTCTGGGCATAAGTGGGAAGGAAGCCATTATAAGCAAGCTGGCAATTTAAAGACCTCTGAAATTGCCGCACTTATTAAAAAAGAATTGGAAATACAATTTGAAGACATTGCAAAATTTTCAGTTACCTCTGATGTGTTTACTGGTGGTAGTTCTATTAATGTAAGTATTAAGGATGTTACGTTTAATCCTTATACCGAACATTTTTTGAATGCTCTTAAAAATGGGCAAACCATACATGAATATCAACAAGCACATAAAGACGACTGGAACCGTTACCCTGAACGCTTTAATGAAGAATTTAAAACATTTATTGATAAAGTAAAGTCAATTGCCAATAAGTATAATTTTGACGATAGCGATAGCCAAACCGATTATTTCCATGTGAATTATTACGATAGCGTGAGCTTTGATGAGAATAATTATTTACTACTCCATTTTTCAGATAATCCCGAAGCTAAACGAAAAAAAGAATGGGACGAACATTGGGACAAACAAAAAGCCGCTTCAAAAGCTAAAGCAGATGCGAATAAAGG
>JBBIUW010000512.1:0-2488 GCA_037440045.1 Sphingobacteriaceae bacterium | reverse complement strand
TGATATTACTTTGCCTACCGAATTTATCAAAACAAAAATGATCATTGACTGGAAGAAACAAATTCCGGATCTCAATAAACGTCCTGCAATATTTATTTTGTACAAATAATAAACCCGCAGCTTTACTGTGCATGGTAAAAACATAGCTACAGATTTACAGGTATTATTATTTAAAAATCAATTAAAAAGATTATAATTGATATATTGGTTCTTCCTGTTTTCCGCACTTTTAAAAAAGTGCCCCTGTAACCCCTAATTTTATTGAAATAGGCTTTGAATTTGGGTGTCCCGTTGCTATTTTTGGGTATGTTTATTCGAAAAAAGATCAACAAATCAGGTAGCACATCTGTGCAAATAATTTCTAAGTCTAATGGGAAGTACAATGTATATAAAACAATAGGTTCAAGCAAAAGCGAACAAGAGATTGAAAAATTGTATTTTCTTGGTAAACAAGAATTAGAACGAATAAGTATTCAACCAAAATTATTTGTTTCAGAAAATGACACGATTATAGAACAAGTTTTTGAAGCCTTACAAAATGCAAGCATCAAAACAGTTGGCCCCGAAATCATTTTTGGAAAAATATACGATCACATTGGGTTTAACATCATCAATGAAGAGCTTTTCAGGCATTTAGTTATAGCTCGTTTAGCCTTTCCTTTAAGCAAATTGAAAACAATAGAATATCTCTATCGATTTCAAGGCGTGATGATGGATATAGATTCTGTTTACAGATTTTTAGATAAGTTGAATAGTAAACTAAAATCAAAAGTTGAACAGATTGCTTTTGCTCACACGAAGAAAATTTTACAGGATTCTATCAACGTTGTGTTTTATGATATGACCACATTGTATTTTGAAGCCAGTGATGAAGATGATTTGCGTAAGACAGGTTTTAGTAAAGACGGTAAACACCAGAGTCCTCAAATATACTTAGGCTTATTAGTTGGCATAGGAGGATATGCAATTGGTTATGATATTTTTGAAGGAAACATTTATGAAGGACACACACTCATTCCTTTTTTAGAAAAGACATCTAAAAAATTTAATCTTGAAAAGCCTATTGTTGTGGCAGATGCAGGTCTTCTTTCCAATGACAACATAAAAGCATTGGAAGATAAAAATTATGAATACATAATTGGAGCAAGAATAAAAAACGAACCAGAGAAAATAAAGCAGCAAATTTTAGAAAAGAAGTTGAAAGATGGAGAAACAATGAAAATTGCCAAAGCCAATAATCGACTTATAGTTGCTTATGCCAACAACAGAGCTGCTAAAGATGAACACAATCGCAAACGAGGTTTACAGCGCCTAGAAAAACAAATTAAAAAAGGAAAGTTTACTAAATCAAGTATTAACAATAAAGGCTACAACAAATACTTGAAAATGAAAGGTGATATGATGATTGAAATTGATTATGAAAAATTTAATGCTGATAAATGTTGGGATGGGTTAAAAGGCTACATCACAAACAGCAAGTTGAATGACAAGCAGGTAATGGAAAATTATAAAAACTTATGGCATATTGAAAAAGCATTTAGAATGTCTAAAACGGATTTACGTATTCGCCCAATTTATCATAGATTACAAAACAGAATAGAAGCTCACATTTGCATATCTTTTACCGCATATTGTATCTATAAGGAGTTAGAAAGAGTGCTTTACAAGGAAAAAGCCATGCTATCATTAAAAAAAGCGGCTGAAATAACTCATAATATGTATGAAGTAAGCTATACTTTACCAGAATCAAAGCATACAAAAACCAAACTACTTAAAATGGACGATGAACAAGCTTATCTATATCAAATCATTCAGAAAAATTTCTAGGGTGTCCCAACGCTGAAAACAGGAGATTACTCTGAACCACATTTATTTTAAGATTTTTTCTATTGTTTTCACTATTATTTTCAGATCAGTGGAAATGCCTTGTTCAGCAATATATTTCAAATTGAGTTTCAACTTTGCAGGCATTATTTCATTGATATAAACCTGTTCAGGATTTTCAGCCTTGCCTAACAATTCGTTTTCATTACTATATTCAATACTTGCATAATCAGTGATTCCGGGTTTTACAGTTAGCACTTTTTTTTGTTCCTCGTTGTACAAATCAACATATTTACGAACTTCAGGACGAGGGCCAACCAAACTCATATCTCCGGCTAAGACATTTAAAAGCTGAGGTAATTCATCGATCTTATACTTTCGTATAAAATAACCGATGCGCGTAATACGGCTGTCCCTGCCTCCAACAGTAAGCAATCCTTTTTTATCTGCATCCGTTCGCATAGAACGAAACTTGAAAAGATAAAAATCACAACTCCCCTTCCCTACCCTGACTTGTCTGTAGAATACGCCACCACGAGAATCCACTATAATCAGTAATGCAATAATGACAAAAAAAGGCAGAAGGATCAGTAATCCTATGAACGAAAAAAGTAAATCGAATAATCGTTTGAGCATTATAAAAGATTAAGCTTTTAAGGAGAGT
>JBBIUW010000511.1:0-2495 GCA_037440045.1 Sphingobacteriaceae bacterium | reverse complement strand
AACAAAAGATGATTTAAAAACAGAGAAAACTAAAACATCTGTTATTAAAAAAGTTGAGAGTAAAATTAAAAATCCTGCTGAAAAGACTGTACTAAAACCAATTAATGATGTTGCTACTGTTAGTTTTTTAAAGAGTTGTTTTGTTCTCATAATTTATGTTTTTTGGTTATTTTAATTTGATGATTTCAAAATTGATATATATTGATGGCTTATACCATACTCACTATTGAGTATTTTTTAATTTCTTATTCTTTAATTATTTTTTGTATTCAAAATGACATACATAGCAATAGTTGATGATAAAAAAACAATTCGTACTGCTTTGCAATCTCGTTTTGAAGAAATAGAAAACTACAAAGTTTTATTTACGGCAGAAAACGGCAAAGACTTTTTAGAAAAAATGATGTTAGCAAGCAAAAGCACATCGCCAGATGTGGTGTTAATGGATATTGATATGCCTATTATGACGGGAATAGAGGCTGTATCAAAAGCAAAAGACATTTATCCTCATACAAAATTTTTAATGCTATCTATTTTTGATGAAGATGATAAAATTTTTGACGCTATTAAAGCCGGAGCAAATGGATATTTATTAAAAGACGAACCTTTAGAAAAAATTAAAGAAGCAATACGAAATTTGTTAGATGATCATGGAGCACCAATGTCGCCTAGTATTGCCAGAAAAGCGCTTGACTTATTAATGAATGCAAAAATCCAAATTAGCGATGAAAAACAAATAGATAAAAATGATTATAATTTAACTGATCGAGAAAATGAAGTTTTAAAGCATCTAGTGAATGGACTTGAGTATAAAGAAATTGCAGATTTAACAAATACAAGCCCTAATACAATTAGAAATCATATTACTAATATTTACAAAAAACTTCATGTTACCTCTAAAGCTCAAGCGATAAGGATGGTAATGAATAAAAAACTATTTACATTGTTTTAATATTTTACTATTTTAATCTTTAACATAAAAATATTTTACTTTGCTATAGAACTTGTTTTCATGTTTATTGTATGATGATTTTTTTAGTTGATTTATGACCATCTTTTTTTACGATATTGATAAAATATACACCAGACTTTAAATCTAGGTTTAATAACGTTGTTTGAGTTGTTATTACTTGCGAATGAACTTTTTCTCCTAATAAATTATAGATATCTAACATTTCATTGTTGTCATAGTTTTCGATATAGATATAGAAATCACCTTTATTTGGATTTGGATATACAGTTACATCATCTGATATTTTAACATTAAAATTTTGCTCATCAATACCAACAGTAGAAGTTGGTGTTAATTCTTTCACCCAAATTAATCCATTTAAATCTGAGTTAGGAGCTACTCTTATTGAATTTAAAGACATGTATGCTTCGGTAATTACGCCGGTAATTGGATTTTTTTCTAGAGCTGTTTCTGTAACATTTGCTGCCGAGTGAGAAGCTCCACCTACATTAACCCATGATGTACCATTAAATTGCATAGAGGTTAATTTTGTATAGTTTAAATAATCTGTAACTGGAGAGGTATTAACTTGGTAAATGACGGTTGGGGTTCCTGTATTATCTAACTCCATCTTTAATAAATCAGCCGTTGAGGATGTGAAATTTGCAATTCCAACATTAACCCAATTAGTCCCATTAAATTTTTTCACATTAGCTTTTCTTCCACCAGTACCATTATCTGCCGTGTAAGCTACAAAAGGTGTTCCAGTAGCATCAAACTTTAACGTAACATCTCCAGGTATTCCAGATGCAACGGTTGTAGTTCCTACGGTTTGCCAAGTTCCAGATTCGTATTTTTTTACATATAAACCTTGTAAGCTAGCCGTTCCTGTTGTTTGAACATAGGCTACATACGGAATACCCGATGCATTTACAGCTAAATCTTGATTATCGGTTGAAGTATTTGAAGGGCTATTAATAGCGCCGCCCATTGCAACCCAATTTGTTCCGTCAAATTTAGATAAGCTAGGAGAGTAATATGAATTTACAGTTAATACAATAACAGTATCATTCGCTAAAAAATCTATATCAGTAGGTGTAATTACATTAGTTGCTACATTAGCAGCTGTTGGTGATAAGCTAACCCAATTGGTTCCATTAAATTTTTTCACTTTTGCTGTGTAGCTTGTATACCCTTGTGTATAGGAAACATATGGTACGCCTGTGCTACTTATTTTTATTTTTGGTTTGTATGCTCTGTTAGAAAATGAACTTCCATCATTATTAAAATCTTTTATTCCTACAGTGTCCCAAACTCCTGCATGGTATTTTTTAACTGCTAATGCTGCACCTGGGCTTGAAGAAGAGCTTCCAGTTACTTCTGCAATATAGGCGTCTCCGTTTGATGCAAATGCAAAAGACATCGCATTTCCCAATTGTCCTTTTGTGACATCTTTGTTACCTATTTGATTCCAAGTATTACTTGCGTATTTATAAATACAAACTCCGTAATTATAATCTGTTTGTGTTGTTCCAAAAAACAC
>JBBIUW010000510.1:0-2496 GCA_037440045.1 Sphingobacteriaceae bacterium | reverse complement strand
CCTGATTTAGATAACGCAGCATAAAGCCCAAAAGAAAATAATCAAATGAGCAAAGAAGTAGAGGAATTTATTAAACGAAATGCAGCCGACGTTATTCGCAGCGTGCAAAACACCAGCCTCTTTCCTTCTGTAAAAATGGCTCAAATGATTATAGAAAGTAGCGGTAGAGATGCCAACGGAAAGTTTGGAATAGGTAAAGGATTAGCGGTAAGAAAAGCAAATAATTATTTCGGAATTAAAGCAGACAGACGATGGAAAGGAAAGAAAGTCGCTTTATCAACTCCACGAGACGGAAAGCCTGTAAGTTACTTCAGGGTTTATCCATCAGCGTTGGATAGTTTAAAAGACCACACCAATTTTTTAATCGTCAATTCTCGCTATAAAGCCTTTGGTGTATTTGCTGCCAAAACACCTGAACTACAAACAGAGGCATTACAACGAGCAGGATATTCTGAAAGCCCAAATTACAGCAAGGCTCTGAGAGGTTTAATAAGTGCATACAGATTAACAGAGTTGGATAATAAAAAACCAAATGCAGATTTTACAATTTGGTATGTACTGGGAAGTGCAGTTGTATTGGCTGCTACCGCTTATGCTTTTAGACATGAAATCATGGAAACAATAAAACCTAAAAAAAATGAACATTCTGAATTACCTCAAAGAACTCTTAAAAGATAAAACAAACAATTACAGTTTAAGAGAATTTGTAATTGCAGTTTGCTTAGTGTTAGTAATAATTAGCTGGTTTGCTCAAATTCTGTTTAATGCCACTACACCTGAGTATATGTTCTATTCTATTGTGAGTTTAATTGCCGCTGGATGCTTCGGTTATAGCATCGAAAAACATAAACCAAACGAATAAAAACAATTTAAAATATCATTTATGAAAAACGTATTAAGAAATTTTGGAATCGCATTCGGCATTTTTGCCTTAGTATTTATGGTTGGAACTTGTCAGTTAAACCAACCCAACAAACCTGAACAAGTAACAATTGATAGTAGATTTTACAAAGCATACCAAGACAAGGTAAGTGAACTGGAAACCAGCTATCACAATCAAATTAAATCGTTAAGTAACAGTAAAGACAGTTTAAAAACTATTGTAAAAGGAAACAAGCGAACCATTGCTGTTTTGAAATTTCAGGCGAAGCAGTTAGAAAGTAAAATAACTGAGCGCTTTGAAAAGGCAGACAGTAGTATGATTCCTGTGGATAGCATTAAAGCAATCACTTATGAATACATGGCTGCTTGTCAGGAAAGTGATTCGATATGCAGAGAAACAATACAAACACTTGAATTGGTAAGCACTAAACAGGATAGCATCATCGGATTAAAAAATAGCGAGATAGTTAATTTAAAAGATGTGATGAAATTAAATGAACTGCGTGAACAAAAATTAAGTGAAGAATTGAATACGGCTTATAAAGTTCAACGCAAAGCGGTTTTAAAATCAAAACTATGTGCTGGAGCAATGATATTGCTATCAGGTTTTTCGGGAGCATTATTAATTAAACAAACCTTAAAGTAAACTATGACAGAAAAAACATTGGTATCAACATTCACACTCATTGGTTCATTAGCCTCTTACTACTATGGAAAATCACATGAAAAAGATGTCGTTCCGTATGTAATGATTGGAGGTTTTATTGGAGCGTGGGTTGGTGAAATTATTTCAAAGGCAGTTATTAAAAAAGACGATGAAGAAAAATAATCGGATATGAAAGTATTTAGTAAAACACATACAAATAAAAACACTCTGCAAAAACAGATAAAGACGATTTCGGAAAGAGGTGGGATTTATGACGTACGTGGAATGACAATTAAATACTATTTCCCGATAAGCGTTTCATCCTATTTGAAATATGACACCTTTGAAAAAAGAGTAAAAACAATAAAAAAGGAAGGCAATATTCTAACATTTAAGAAACCTTTTAATTGGATGGGGACTCAGTATAGTCAAATCTTAGTAAAGGGATTAGAAAAAAGGAAAGGCTCAATTAAAATTATAGGGTTTGGCAGAGATTCCGAATGGTATAAAAACATGGAGGAATTGATTAAGGCTATTGATTGGGACAAAATGGAAGAATGGCATAGTTAAAAATTTAAAAGAAAAAGAAAAATGGCAATTCAAATCACAAATAACGGAGCAAGTATTAAAATAGTTAATGGAGCGCAAGTTCGCAACATTATGAAAAATCAAATACTAGAAATAGTAGTTGTAAAAACCAACATCGTAAAAATTGATATTGGTAAAGGAGCATTATACAATGTATTTATTCCTTTTGCCGATGTTACTGCACCTGTAACTGCCGATGCAGAAGCATTGAAAGAAACTATCAATGAATTTTTAGCAGCTAGTGCAACCGCTGGAACGGCAACCGAAGCAAAACAAATCATTGAAATCGAAAAGTTATCGGCACTTAGCTCAACGGCAGATAGCATTAAAAATGCGGTAAGCGCATTGGATAACAAAATATTCTTTGAGCCAGTAATGGT
>JBBIUW010000509.1:0-2497 GCA_037440045.1 Sphingobacteriaceae bacterium | reverse complement strand
CTTGGAATAGAAACCATCAAATAATTCATATTGGATTACAAGGCAAACAAATAGAAGTAAAAAATTTACCAACTAATAATTTAGTATTCTTAATTGATGTTTCGGGATCAATGGAAGACGAAAATAAATTACCACTCTTAAAATCTGGATTACGTTTGTTGGTAGAGCAAATGCGAGAAGAAGACAAAGTATCGATTGTGGTGTATGCAGGAGCGGCTGGTATTATATTACCTGCAACATCAGGAAAACATAAAGAAAAAATTTATGACGCCTTAGATAATTTACAAGCTGGTGGTTCTACAGCCGGTGGCGAAGGTATTTTATTGGCTTACAAAACCGCTAAAGAAAATTTTATTACCAAAGGTAATAATCGTATTATTTTAGCTACTGATGGTGATTTTAATGTGGGCGTTAGTAGCGATGGAGAGTTAACCCGATTAATTGAAAAACAAAGAGAAGATGGCGTGTTTTTAAGCGTATTAGGATTTGGTACCGGTAATTACAAAGACTCTAAAATGGAGCAATTAGCCGACAAAGGAAATGGCAACTACGCTTACATTGATAATATTTTAGAAGCAAAAAAAGTGTTGGTAAAAGAAATGGGCGGCACGCTTTTAACCATTGCTAAAGATGTGAAACTACAACTTGAATTTAACCCGGCATTTGTAAAAGGCTACCGTTTGGTGGGTTACGAAAACAGATTATTAAACAACGAAGATTTTAATGACGATAAAAAAGATGCAGGAGAATTAGGTGCGGGACACACCGTAACTGCCATTTATGAAATTATTCCGGCAGGTTCTTCTGAATTAATTGCCAGTATCGATTCTTTAAAATATCAACAACCAAAACACACGCCATCTCCTTTAGTATTTAATAACGAGGTTATGACTATTAAATTTAGATATAAAGAACCAAAGGAATCTCATTCAAAACTCATCACACACATTGTTCAAAATAAAAAAACAAACTTTGAAAGCACATCTGACAATTGCAAATTTGCCTGTGCCGTTGCAGAGTTTGGCTTACAATTAAGAGACTCTAAATTTAAAGGAGAAACAAATTATAAAGATATTTTAGCTTTAGCCAAACAAGCCAAAGGAAAAGACGAAGAAGGCTACAGAGCTGAGTTTATTAGATTAGTAGAGATGGCGGAATTCCTAAAAAACAAGAGTAAGTTTATAATTGAATAGCAACTATGCAAACATCATCAACTTGCTCCAAATTAGACTTCCAATTTAAAAATGCTATTTCTAATTGCTCTTTTGCAGTCTCTAAACCAGATTCAATGTATTGTTCAATAACCTCCTGCATTTGTTTATATTTAAATTTCTTACCTTTTGGTCCTCCAAATTGATCAGCGAATCCATCGGTGAATAAAAACAAAATATCACCTTTATATAATTCTAAAATATGAGTTTGAAAAGGTAATGGATTATCTACCTTTCCAATTGGCTGTTTATTTGCTTTAATTTCGTTTAATTTTTTATTCGAATAATACCAAAGAGGATTGTTAGCTCCTGACCATTTAACTATTATTTTATCAGTATTTTGGTTGTCTTTATAAATAGATACCATACTGATATCCATTCCATCTTTAACTTCAGTTGAACTTTTAGAAAATGTTTCTAATACCAACTCTCTAGTTTTATCTAAAATTAATCCTGGCTCAATTAAATTAAATTCTATAACGGCTCTATTTAAAGCATTAGAACAAACAACTGATACCATAGCCCCAGGAACGCCATGACCCGTACAATCGCCAACAGCAAATAAAACCTGTTGAAAAGAATCATTTTTATTAACTTTTTCCATCCAATAGAAATCCCCAGCTACAATATCTTTAGGTTTATAAAAAACAAAGTTATTTGGTATTAATTCGTTTATATAATCACTTGGTGGAAGAATGGCCTCCTGTAAACGTTTAGCATAAGTTATGCTATCTAAAATTTCTTTATTTTTTTCCTCCAATAAATTTTTTTGACTCTCAACTTCTTTTTTTTGCTTTTCTATTAGTTTATTTTGATGATTAGTTATTTTGAATCTATTGTAGATAAAACCTGCTCCAATTAATACTAAAACTAATCCTCCATACAAAGCATATCTTTGTGTTTTCTCTTGTTTAATTTGTAAATTTTGATTTTCAATCTGAGCATCTTTTATTTTTTGCGCTTCAATATTTTTGACACTATCAGCTAAAGACTTCTTATTGTATTCGTATTGAATTTCTTTTTGAGTAATTAATCTGGTCGTTTCAAAATTATTTAATGAATCAGAACTAATTTTATATTTGATGTAATAATCTAAAGCTATTCTATAGCTTTCATCTTTATTATATAACTGATACAATGTATAATAATTTGCCCTTGCATTATCCATATCTTTTAATTCTTCGAAAATTTCAAGAGACTCTAATGCGTATTTAATGGCTTCTTTATTTTTATTTAAATAAAAATAGGAACTCGAAATATTCAAAAGTGTTTGCCCCTCTCCTATT
>JBBIUW010000508.1:0-2506 GCA_037440045.1 Sphingobacteriaceae bacterium | reverse complement strand
AAAAGCAATTTCTGTTTTTTTACTATGTCCATTTTGTGCAATGAGATAACAAGCATAACGAGTTAATGCTATATCAAGTATTTCTCTTTCACTTTTCGAACCTATTCCGACCATTTTCCTGACGTCAGGAAAATGGTCGGTAATTTCTTCATCAGCTTGCTTACAGGCTTCTTTGGCTTTAGCTATTACTTTTTCAAAATTTTCCCATTTACTATAACCAAGTAGATATTGTAATTCGCGTGCGCTCCAACACTCCACACCTTCAATAGTTATTGAAATGGATTCAAATTGAGCAAACAGTTTTTGGATTTCCTCGACTTTCATGGCTTAAAATTATAAGCTAATTTACCACATTCAGCAACAACCTGTTGCTATAATTTGTAGCATGTAAAAAACATAGTCACTTTTCCTACAAAAGTTAGAATTACTTCTTTCCGCTTTTCTTTTTAACAGCAGTTTTCTTTTTTGGCAACTGTTCCTCAATGCGCTCAACAGTTTTAGTGAGTTTAAGAACTGCAAATGTTAACTCTGAGATTTTCGAATCAAATTCATGTTTAGTAACGTATCCATATTCTCCTCTAGATTCTTTCGCTGTACTTGATGGGTTTTGTTCGTAGTAATTAAAAAAGTCATGATTTAACACTTCGCTAATTTTTTTAAGCAAGCCAGTATCAATCGTTTTACGTTTAAAAATATCGTAAACAACGGTTCTACTAATATTAATCATATCAGCAAACTCGGTTTTTTTGTAACGAGTTTCTTTTAGTTTTTCTTGAATTTTCCTACCAATATGTACGTCCTTGGCCATATTCACAAAGTTGGGTTTTATACCCTTTGTAGTTAATTTCAAAACGTCTAATTATTAATACATAATGTATCAAAAATTAGTACATTTGGAATTCAAAAAAAAAACGTATGCCCACACTACATTGGATAGGAAAAGAAAAGGTGATTAACCATCACCTCGATGTGCCTTACCGTGTATTAGAGCATCAGTATACCTTTAATTCTCCGATGGCTGAGGTGACTTCGACAAGCTCAGTCTCCGATAACAAAGCGGTGGTTGAGGCTCTCGAAACCACAGGTAACAAAATCATCCACGGCGATAACCTAGAAGCACTAAAAGCTTTATTGCCCGAATACGAAGGAAAAATAAAATGTATTTACATAGATCCTCCATACAATACAGGCAACGAAGGTTGGGTGTATAATGATAATGTAAACGACCCAAAAATTAAAAAATGGTTGGGGCAAGTAGTTGGTAAAGAAGCCGAAGATTTAACACGCCACGATAAATGGTTGTGCATGATGTATCCTCGCTTAAAACTACTACATAAATTATTAGCAGAGGATGGTGCCATTTTTATTTCCATTGATGATAATGAACAAGCTAATTTGAAATTGTTGTGTGATGATATTTTTGGAGGGAGAAATTATTTAGGTCTAATTACAAGGAAACAAAGTAGTGGTTCTAAAAATGATATGGGTAGTGACAAAATAATTACTACTACCGATTATATTCTTCCATATAAAAAAAACAGTTTTTTATTTTCTCCTTATCAAATTAAAAATAGTAAAAAATTTAGTTTTAAAGATGATGTTGGTTTTTTTAGCATTAGGGCTTTAGAAATGCAAGGGGGAGGTGATACTTTACCTCAAAGATCAAAAATGGGTTATTCTATTTATTTTAATAAAGAATTGAATAAAATCAATTTACTTTTTGATTATAGCCTTTCTAATAATCCTGTTTATGAGGAAGAAAATTTAGAATTAATAAATAAAGGATATAAATGCTATAGACCTAGAAAAAGAGGAAGCGAAAATGGAATTTGGAGATGGGGTGCAGAAACCTTTATTGAAAGATTTAATAAAAAACTTGTCTATTTCGATGATACAAGAGTTTATATGAAAGAAAGAGAAGCCGAATTTGTAAATAAATATCCAGAGGCATTGCTTGACGAATATCTTAATACACAAGGTACAAATGAAGTAAAAGAAATTTTTGAAGTTAAAACTTTCGATTTCCCAAAACCAACCGAACTGTTGAAGTTTATATTTTCTGTATCTACTGACAAAGACTCCATTATCCTCGATTCCTTTGCAGGTAGCGGTACAACAGCCCATGCTGTTTTAAATTTAAATAAACAGGATGGAGGTAATCGCAAATTTATTTGTATTGAGATGGAAGACTATGCAGAAACCATTACCGCAGAAAGAGTAAAGAGAGTAATTAATGGCTATGGTTCGACAGGCTCACCAACCGCCGAAGGAACTGGTGGAAGTTTTGATTATTATGAATTAGGTCCTGCTTTATTTAACGAGGATAATGAGATTAATGAATTAGTAGGTGTAGAAAAACTCCGTCAATACATTTATTACACCGAAACGAAGGGTGTACTAAATTCCCCCTTAGAAGGGGGTGTCCGCAGGACGGGGGATGTAAATGACAACGAATACTTCCTCAACAAACACCACAACACCGCTTACTATTTTTATTACGAGCAGG
>JBBIUW010000507.1:0-2523 GCA_037440045.1 Sphingobacteriaceae bacterium | reverse complement strand
GTAAAATGGATCAAGAGCCGGGTTATTATATTCACATTGAGCCAGGCAAATGTTTTGTTGCGGGAGGAATTTATATGCCTAATCCAGAAAACCTTGCAAAGATTAGACAAGAAATTGATTACAATCCAAAAGCAATTTTAAAAGTTTTAAACGACAAAAAATTCAAAAAACACAATTGCTCCAGGTTTATTAGTTATTACTGAAAAAGAGAGTTATTTAAGAAAATCACCTGTGTATCAAAAAGTTTTGACAAATGCTTTAAAGCAGTTGGATTTTTTAAACATGAACAGAACTAATGCCGTTGGTTTAATTAAACCAGGTATGTTAGTTGGCGTTTCAACTGGTGTTTATAGTGATGATATTAAAAGTCCTAGTGGTACTCGTTTTTTAGAGGTACAAGTTATTGTAATGGACGAAAAATTAAAACATTCACTTGTAAAAATGTGGATAGCTAGTAGCCAGGTAAAAACAGTTGCTAATAAACTAGTTGATTGGAAAAAGGAATACCCAATAAACAAGTTGGTTATTATTCGTAAAGCTGTTTATAACGCTACTTTATCGGGAACAGAAATTGCCCAGGACAATATTAGAATTGTTACAAAATCAAATCTTGTAGGTGTTTATGACGAACAATATAGATTAATTGATTTTGCTCGTAAAGAAAACTTGATTTTAGGCCACAAACTATCAGACCAAAAATTAGGTAAATCCGATATGGTTTGTTACCAAACTATTGACGGAAAAATAAGAAACTCATTTAAAGCTCAAATTTCGGAAGTAACCGAATTATCATAAAAATTCAATGGCTGTAGATATCAATAAATTCAACAAAATGGCTATGCTTGTTATTGACAAGTTGGAGGGTGGTTATTATCATCCCGACATGTTGAAAGATGGGCGTGTAAAGGATGCTCGTTATGCAAATAGTGGCGAAACTATGTTTGGTATTGACCGCATGGCTGGAGGCAAAATAAATAATACAGCAGCGGGTATTGCATTTTGGAAAATTATTGATGCTGCTAATGCTCGTAAATTTTGGAAATGGAATTTTAAAGGAGGCAACTTAGCACCCGAATTAAAAAAGTATGCTGCAGGTATTATTTTGCCAGAATACGAAAGGCTATCAAAAGCATATTTATCTACAAAAGCAAAAGTAATTGTTGATAGCGACAGCCGTTTGTTGTTTCATTTTATTTATGCAACCTGGAATGGATCAGGTTGGTTTAAAAAATTTGCTACTGATATAAATAAAGCAGTTGATGGAGGTACAACCAATACTGATAAACTAACAACAGTAGCTCTTAATTCGCGAACAAAAGAAGGTTTAAAACCTGGTAGTCCTCCAAATTCTTTAGTATCTCAAGGCGGTACTAAAATAGCATCGTTTATCAACGATTTAAAAGATACGGTGTCTGAAAACAAAGGCGCAGCGGGTGCAATTACGCTAGGATTATTAGCATTAGGAGTTGCATCTTATTTATTAAAAAATGACTTAAAACCAATAATTATATAAAACCAAAAATCATGGAAAGATTAAAATTCGATAACACGACAACAATTGCTATTACTCCAGTAGGAGAAACAGCACCAAAAACGGTACTATTATCAAAAGTTATCAATGCGCTAGAATCAAGCGATAGCAAATTTGTTAGAGTTGATGGTAAGGTATATACCCATACTGAAATTTCAGATGGTATTACAACTGCAGGTTCATTAGGTTGCCAAAAATTTACTGGAGGTGTTAAAGTAGCGGTTCCTTATTTAGAAGTAGTTAAAGCAATTAAAAAATTCGGATTGCAACACATTTTAAAAATTCATTACGAGGTAAGTACTGGTGTATTTGCAGATGAATATTTTAAAGCTACAACACTTGAAACCATTTAATAAATTTTTAAATAATGGAAAGGCTAACCTTAAATAACACAACAACAATTGCTATTACTCCAGTAGGAGAAACGGCTCCAAAAACAGTACTATTATCAAAGGTAATTAATGCAATCGAATCAAGCGATAACACGTTTGTTCGTGTAAGTGGTAAAACATATACACATGCCGAAATTCAATTAGCGATTGTTGTAGGCGGAGCTTCTTTAGTTGCTAAAAAAGTTGGCGACAATAATAACGTAGCCGTTTCTTATTTAGAAGTAGTAAAAGCAATTAAAACATTTGGATTACAGCATGTTTTAAAAATATATCATACAGGCTATGATTATTTTACAGCTTCAACCTTAAATATTGTAGTAATAACTCCTGCATAAATTTAAACAATACTCATGAACAACGCTGAATTTGATAAATATTTAAAGGATAATAAACTAATTGAATCTGATGGATCAGGCGGTTATTATTTTCGCACCAAATCTCCTGTAGTTAGTGGTATTCAAATACTATCTACTATTGAAACAAATAGTGGAACAGTAGCAGCTGGAGCAAAATCAATAACATTTACATTAAGTCCCGATTTTGTTGGAACTGTTAACGGTATTAATAGAGATGCGGGCTTAGCGTGGATTTTTGATACCG
>JBBIUW010000506.1:0-2536 GCA_037440045.1 Sphingobacteriaceae bacterium | reverse complement strand
TTTTATCTAAAATAATCGCATTAATGTTTTTAGATAATTCTAAAGCTTGGGCATCTTTTATTAAAATTCCAAATTGAGCTCCTTTACCAATACCAACCATAATAGCTGTGGGCGTTGCTAAGCCTAGTGCACAAGGACATGCAATCACTAAAACTGTAATAGCAGACAATAAACCATAAGTAAAACTATTTTCAATACCAGAAACCATCCAAATAATAAATGTTACAAAGGCAATAAGCATCACCACGGGAACAAACACACTTGCTATTTTATCGACTGTTTTTTGAATAGGCGCTTTACTACCTTGCGCCTCCTGAACCATTTTAATAATCTGTGCCAGTAAGGTTTCCTCTCCAACCTTTTGAGCACTGATATTCATTGTACCCTTTTGATTAATTGTTCCAGTGTATACTTTAGCATTCGTATTTTTTAAGACAGGAATTGGTTCTCCATTGATAGAACTTTCATCTACATAACTTTCACCTGATACAACAATACCGTCTACTGGAATTTTATCACCAGGTTTCACAACAATCACATCCTCTTTTTTTATTTGATCAATCGGAACTTGAATTGTGGTATTATCATGTTGTAATAAGCTCACTGTTTTAGGCTTAAGACCTATTAACTTTTTAATAGCATTTGATGTATTAGATTTAGCTTTCTCTTCGAGCCATTTACCTAATAATATAAAAAAGATAATTACAACAGATGCTTCAAAATAAACATGTGGATGTAATCCTCTTGAATGCCAATATTGGGGATTTAAAGTATTAAACACACTAAACACATAGGCAATACCTGTGCTTAATGCTACTAAAGAATCCATATTAGCTTTCTTTATTTTTAATTGATGCCAGGCATTGATATAAAAACTCCGACCCCATACCAATAATACAGGAGTTGCTAAAACCCACATAATATAATTCCCGTATGGCATATCCATAAAGAACATACCAATAACCATGATAGGAATAGCAAAAACACCCGACCAAATGGTATTTAGTCGGATGTGATTTAAAAACTCTTGATGTAATTGATTACTTTCTTCTGAATTATTTTTGATATTCAATATCAAATCATAACCAGCGTCCTGTACACTTTTTTTAAGATTAATATCTTTTGTTTGTGAAGAATCAAATTCAACAGCAACAGAATTATCGGCAAAATTAACCGCACAACTTTTAACACCATCCTGAGCAGAGATAATAGTCTCTACACTGAGCGCACAAGAAGCGCAACTCATACCCGTTACTGGATAGATATGTTTTTCAGTAGCTATATAATCAATTATTTATAATTTCAGGAACCGTTACAATAGGATTCAAAGATACTTTAGAATTTATAGAATTTGAAATTAAACATGCTTTTTCTGATTTATCTAAAACACGTAAAGCTTTTTCTTTATCCTCTTCCTTAGTAACCACTAAAGTTGGATTTAATACAACCTCAGTCATCAAATATTTTCCCTCAACTTGGTCTAATATTCCAACAGAATTACAAGTAAACTCTTTAAACTCTAACCTTGAATTTTCAGCAATTGCTAAAAAAGTTGTCATAAAACAAGAATTAACTGCTGCTGTAAAAAAATGTTCAGGTGACCAAATTCCCACTACACCTTTTGGAAATTGAGGAGGTGTAGCCACTTCTATTTTAGAATTTAATTCAGGCGAAGATACTTCTCCTACTCTATCTGCGTTCCACTTAAGGTTAACATTATATTGATGTGACATATTATTGAAATTGATTAAATAATTTTACTAATTCTTGTGTTGGAACAACACCTGATTGTTTCCAAACAGGTTGCCCATTTTTAAACATAATTAAAGTTGGGACACTTCTAATTTGATAAACAGAAGCAGCTTCTGGATTTTTATCCACATCAACCTTAATTATAGTTGCCTTATCCTGCAATTGAGTTTTCACATCTCTTAAAATAGGAGCCATTGTTTTACAAGGACCACACCATTCAGCAAAGAAATCAACTAAAACAGGCTTTTCAGAATTGATAATATGATTAAAGTTATTCATGATTTATTTTTGAGGAATTTCACAATTACCACTTACGCAAGTTACGCAAGTATTTAAAACAGCTTGACCTAATAAAAATACGCCGCCTAATATTAAAATATAATCTAAAATAATAATACCATTAACGATAAATACAATAGATAATACTAAACGTATAATGCGCCATAGATTCCAATTTGACGAAAGGCGTTGTTTCAGATTAAGGTTCATTATAATTTACCATTTAAACTCATCCAACCTCCACCATTATATACTTCTTTAAAACCTAAAGAACTTAATGTTGCTTTTGCAGAAGCACTTCGCATACCGCTAGCACAACAAGTAATGATTGGTACATTTTTTTTAATTTTTGTTACACTAGAAGAAAGCTCGTTTAATGGGATATTAATGCTTCCTTTCACATGCCCTGAAGAATACTCTCCTCGAGTTCTCACGTCGATAACTTGAGCTCCGCCCTTTACTAACTCTTTGTAATCTACTTTTGGTCCTAAGCCTAAGGCTCCTT
>JBBIUW010000505.1:0-2540 GCA_037440045.1 Sphingobacteriaceae bacterium | reverse complement strand
AGATTTACAAAAGAATTTAAATAATTTAGAAATTTTTTGTCAAAAATTTTTAGATAAAATTTTTTCAAATGAAATGGTTAATTCATTTCCAAGAGAATTAAAAGCTGTTATTTTTTTTTTAAAAGAAAGTTGCGTTAAATTTAATCAAGATCCAAAAAAATCTATTTCAAGTTTTGTTTTTTGCCTTAAAGAATTACCAGAACCATCTATTGTCGCAGTAGAAAAACTTGCCCAACTTAAGAATTCAAAAACAGAAATAAATCAAAAACTCAAAGAAACGCATCTTCTTGATGGATCAGATATTAGAAGAAATATTTTTTTGTGTTCCATAATTCTTTTTGGCACATTATATCCACTTAGGTTTGTTTTCTTATTACTTGTTTGGGCATTTAAAACAGTAAAACAAAAGGAATAGAAATATAGATATTCATTAAATAATGAATATTTTTTTCAAAATAACACCTTAATTATAATTTATGATTACAGATATTCCCAAAGCTGAAGAGTACGAAAACTCCGCTATTGAATGTTTAGTTCAGGCATATAATAATATTATTCAAGTTGAAAAATCTAACAGTAAAAAAATTCCAAAAGAGGAGCTTTGGAAATACAATCAAATAGTTTTAAGAACTTCAATAGTTTTGATTCATCAAGGAGTTGAGTGCCTTATGAAATCTTTTATTTGTGATGAGTCTCCGCTTTTACTTATTGATAAAAAAAGAGTTGATTGGAAAACTCTTCCAAAAAGCCCGAATGAATCTTTTTCCGATCTCTATACAATTGGTGGGGAAGATTTATTACGAACTTTTTATTCATGCATTGAGAAAGATGATGAATTGGATGATAAATTTTTAGGACATTACGAAGAGATTAGAACGAAACGAAATAAAATTATTCATGGAATTGGAGAAGAAAATCTTGCACCTGAATATATAATAAATCTCATTTTATGGTCTTTTACTTATATTCTTGGCAAAGATAGTTTCTGGAATGCTGTATTAGAAAAATTTGATAATCATCCAGGATTAAAATATAATGATGAGGAAATTGAATTGGAAGAAGTATTTCAAAACCACCGAATTGAATACTTGAAAAATCTAATTGGGAAAGCTGAATTAAAACACCATTTCCAAACGGACATAACCTCTAGAGCCTATTATTGTCCGGAGTGTACACAATATATGAATATGATGGTAGGAGACGAAACAAGAAGTAAGTGGGCATTTTTAAATCCCAATTTACCTGAAAGCGAAAGCTTAAATTGTATTGTTTGCCAAATTCATTTCAAAGTAATAAGAGAGGATTGTATAAAAGCAAATTGCAAAGGGAATGTCAAATATTTCGCTCAAGGTAAGGGGCTATTTCAAAATGATATTAAAATTTGTTTAACATGTTGGAATGAAGAAAACCATGAATAGACAAAATACTGAGTTCAGAAATAATTTCTTTTTCCTTTCTGTGTGTGCACTGAATGCGGGTTAGGTGATAGTTGCCTTCCCTAAAACCTACCGTTCACTCAATAAACCAACCACTCATTTAGAATTATTTTACCGTTTAATAAATAAGACGACCATTTCTCAAAATAGTTGATACCGCATTACAATAAAGTATTGGGATTACTGTTATTTGCATCAGCAATTAACTTAAAAACCTAAAAAATATGTCATCAACTTCAGAAACTGGTCATGCAAAGAATGTAGCAAACTTTGAAGATCTAATATCCTATTGTATAGGATATGGTGTAACCTACAATCCTGTAAACATCAACATTAAAGTTACTGCATTACAGGCAAAACAAACCGCATCATTGGCTGTACTTCAAACAGTAAAAACAACTAAAACGGCATTTGACAATGCAACCAATGCGAGGGAAATACTTTTTGCTCCCATCAAAAAGTTATCAACCCGCGTACTGAATGCACTTGAAGCAACCACAGCAACAGATCAAACAATTAATGATGCGAAATCTGTTAACAGAAAAATTCAGGGTAAGCGTGCAAAAACAGTTTCGACACTTGCAAAAGCACCTGTTACAACAACTCCCGATCCTGCTCCAGTTCCAACGCCAACTACAATTTCAGTTTCACAACAAAGTTTCGATAGTTTAATAGATAACTTCACCAAACTTATTCAGGTCATTTCTACCGAGACCGCATACGCCCCTAATGAAACTGAATTAAAGGTTACTACATTAAATACCTTGCTTACAAATTTAAAAGCTGCAAACACAGCCGTAATTAATGCGACAACTTCATATAGTAACGCACGTATTTCAAGAAATACTATACTTTATGGCGCAGATACTGGCTTAACTGATCTGGCTGCCGAAGTAAAAAAGTATGTTAAGTCCTTGTATGGAGCAACAAGCCCGCAGTACAAACAAATCAGCAACATCAAGTTTACAAGACCAAGGTAAAAGTAGTATTCTTGTACAGTAACTTAGAAACCTCCGGGAGTAAAAAAGAAATCTCACGGAGGTTTTTAGTTTTCTTGCACAGGGCGAAAGAAATCTTATACAGGGTAAAAGAAAGTTAGCGGAG
>JBBIUW010000504.1:0-2540 GCA_037440045.1 Sphingobacteriaceae bacterium | reverse complement strand
GCTCTTCCGATCTATCTTCTTGTTCTGTAGATCCTGAAATTAAACCTATAGTTACAAAAGAAGAAATTAAAGAAATTATTCCAGATGGTTGGCCCACACCTGTTTACACATTTAGCAGTAATCCTTTAACGCTGGAAGGTTTTACTCTTGGTAGGTATTTGTTTTACGATCCTATTTTATCATCAGATAATACAATATCTTGCGGCTCTTGTCACCAGCAATTTGCTGCTTTTTCTCATGCGGGGCATGATGTGAGCCATGGTATAAATGGCTTGTTAGGAATACGTAATGCACCTGCTATTCAAAACGTAAACTGGTTACCTGCTTTTATGCATGATGGAGGCATTAATCACATTGAGGTAATGCCTTTAGGACCTATCACTAATCCTGTGGAGATGAATGAAACCATGACAAACGTGGTTGCTAAATTATCTGCTAGTAACAAATACAAACAGCTTTTTACCAGTGCTTATGGAGATAATACCGTAACAACACAACGTATATTTAAAGCTATTGCCCAATTTATGGGGACCATGTATTCATACAATAGTAAATATGATAATGTAAAAGCTGGAAAAGATAATTTCACGGCTCAGGAACAGTCTGGGTACACAATCTTTCAGCAAAAATGTGCATCATGCCATAAAGAACCTTTATTTAGTGATTACGCCTATAGGAATAATGGCTTAGCAGTTAATTTAGCCGTAAACGACTCTGGAAGAGCCCATATTACAGGAAATCCTTCGGATAGAAATAAATTTAAAACTCCAACATTAAGAAATATCGAAAAAACAGCTCCTTACATGCATGATGGACGATTTACAACATTGGATAAGTGTTTAAATCACTATATCTCAGGAATTGTTGCTAGTCCTACCCTCGATCCACAGCTCATAAGTGGTATTAGCCTTTCTACTCAAGATAAAAGCGATATAATAGCTTTTTTGAAAACATTAACCGATACTAAGTTTTTAACCGATTCTAAATATTCAGAAATTAAATAAATATGAAAACAATAAGCCTCTTTTTAGTCACCATTCTTTTGTTTTTTTTGTTCTCTTGTACTAAAAATAAAACTGGAGGAACTGCCACATTAAAAGGTAAAGTGGCGCATCATAGCAAACCTATTCCTAATGCCTATGTGTATATTAAATTTAATACCTCTGAATTTCCAGGAGATAGTTATACGTCTTATGATACATATGTAGAAGCTGATTCTCAAGGAAACTACTCTATCCCCTTTTATAAAGGAACCTATTATGTTTTTGCTAAAGGTAGAGATATGGATTTAGCATATCCTTATTTGGTGAAGGGCGGAATGTCGGTTTCTATCCGAAATAATGAATCTATGAATAAAGATATAGCCGTAACAGAGGATTAATTAACTTTTGAACGTTAAAAAAGGGGCTATTTTCTTTTTTTTATAAGTAGATATTTTTATTTATCTTCGCAACTCAAAATTAAAAAGTAATTATGTCTGAAGAATTAGAGCAATTAGAGCAAGTTGAAAATAATAACGACGTGGAGTCTACGTCTTCTAAAAAATCTGCTGGAAAAAAGTTAGATTTAGGTGGTTTAGAGTTCTTTTACGAGAGTAATAAAAAAATCATCACTTACGGTGGTGGCGCTATATTAGCAATTGTTGCACTTTTTAGTGTTTATAAATTTTACTACATACCTGGTCAACAAAAAGAAGCTAGTAATGAAGCTTTCTTTGCACAAACATACTTCGAAAAAGATAGTTTTTTAGTGGCATTAAATGGTGGTTTAAATGTTCAAACAGCTGACGGTCCTAAAACAATGATGGGTTTCAAAGATATCGCTGATAACTATAGCTCTACAAAAACAGGTAGTTTAGCAAATTATTATGCTGGTATTTGTTTATTACGTACTGGTAAATTTGAAGAAGCTATTGAGTATTTAGAGAAATTTGATGGACATGATGAGATGTTAGCACCTGTAGCAGTTGGAGCTATTGGAGATGCTAATATGGAGTTAAATAAAGTAGATGAAGCTATTAAATATTATTTAAAAGCTGCAGAACAATCAAATAATTCATTTACAACTCCTTTATATTTAAAGAAAGCAGCATTTGCATACGAACAAAAAGCTAATTACACGGAAGCTTTAGCAACTTATGAGCGTTTAAAAAACGAATACTCAAAAAGTACAGAAGCTCGTGAAATTGATAAATACATTGCAAGAGTAAAAACTTTAGGAAACATTCAATAATCAATACTAATTCAAAATTAAAAAGGTGATGTTCAATCACCTTTTTTTGTTTAAACAATATAATTATGGCTAGCGAACAAAAAAACTTATCGGTATTTGAAGGAAGTGATATTCCTAATGCTTCAGAAATGAAATTTGGAATTGTGTGGGCAGAATGGAATCATAAAACTACAAATGCTTTAATGCAGGGTGCTTATGATACATTAATTAAACACGGAGCTAAGTCAGAAAACATTGTTACCAAAACTGTTCCTGGAGCATTTGAATTAACATTAGGGGCTCAATATATGGCAGAGTTAGGACAAGTG
>JBBIUW010000503.1:0-2543 GCA_037440045.1 Sphingobacteriaceae bacterium | reverse complement strand
AACTAAACTTAGACTCAATATTATTGCTTTAAGATGCATTTTATTTATTTTTTTAGTATATTTGGTGTACAAATATTAATCCAATATCATTAATATAAAAATAAAATGAAATTAAAATTCTTTATAGCCTCATTTGCATTTGGTTTATTAACGGTTGTGTTATCTTCTTCTTGTGAGAAAAATACAGACTGTAAGTTAATTATTAAAACTCAAACACAAAATGGAACTATTGTAGGAGGCGCAACAGTTAAATTGTTTGCTAATGTAAAAACGTCTTCTGGTTCGACAGTTGAGGCTGATTTAAAAGCAGAGGGTGTTTCAGATGGAAGTGGATCAAGCTCTTATACGTTTAAATTACCTGCAATTTTAGATATAAAGGCTGTTCGTGATACTTTAGATGGAGTTGGTATTATTAAACTAGAAGAAGGAAAAACAGTTGAGAAAACTGTTTATTTAAAATAATCAATCTCTTACAAAATACTTTTAAACCCTTGGCTTAGCCGAGGGTTTTGTTTTTTATAAGCTTTTATAAAACTCAATAAGTTGCTTGGCAATAACTTTATAATCAAAATGTGTTTCGGCTAAAGCTTTGGCATTTTTATGCAAGGTTTGTTTTAAAATATCATTACTCAATACATTCAAAATCGCTTGCTTAAATTCTGCTCCCGAATCAGCAATTATTATATCTTTTGTATTAGTATATGGAATGCCCTCAGCACCAATGCTAGTTGTAATGATAGCTTTGCCATACGCTAATCCTTCTACCAGTTTAATACGTAAACCGCTACCACTCCATAAAGGAACTAGCATAATATCGTAGGTATTGTAAAATTCTTTTGAATCGTTTATTTCGTCTATAATTGTAATGTTTGCTGAGGTTAATTTTTTAAATCGCTCAGGCATTCCTCTCCCTGCCAATACAAGTTTAGCATCTGGTTTTTCTTTCTCCACTTCTTGCCAAACTTCATTCATTAGCCAATCAACGGCTTCAATGTTTGGCATCCAATCCATTGATGCAAAATGAAATATAGTGTTTGGTTGCTTGGCTTCTGATACAAATGGGTAGTTATTTAAATTAATCCCTGTTAAGCAGGTATGAATGGGAGTGTTTTTACAAATAGATGAAATTGTTTTTTTGTCTTCATCAGTAATGGTTATGATGGCATCTACTTGATGAAAAGCATTGATTTCAAATTGTTTTAATCTTTTATTTTGAAGGGATAAATAAGTTTTTTTTAAGCTTGTCTTCTCATTTTGCAAATGCCTTTCCCAAATTTGGTGCTCTACATTATGACTTCTTAATACGATTTTTGCTTTCGAATATTTTTTAATAATTGGAATATAGGTACACATAAAAACCCCTTCAATTTGAATGATATCAAAAGTTGTGCTTTGTAGTTTTTTAATTAAAACTTGTTCGTATTCCTTAAAAAAAAATCGACTTACAAAATAGGATTGAGTTGAAAATAAATTTAAGAATGCCCCTGTTGCATTAGTATCGGTATTTTTAAAAACAGATTGATAGTTTGTTTTTTGTTTAAACGCCAAAGGAATATTTTCTTCGGGCTTAAAGTGTTTTTTTGTATTAATAGGTAATAAATGCAACTCTACATTATTATCAGCAATACCTTCTGCTAACGAAAAAATAGCAATAGAACTCCCATCATTTGCAGGAAAAGGGGCTTTATTACATAGTTGAAGAATACGCATATAATTATTTGGAAGCTTTTTTAAACATATTTTTTATAGGCTCTAGATATGAGCTTAAATCAAATAATGCAGAATCTCTGGCAGCTTTGTATGTTAAAAATATTCCTAATGGTAAAAATAATAGTAATGGGAACCATGATCCAAAAACAGCTGTGTAAACTCCCTCCATTACTAAGTCTTCGTAAATAATAGAAACTACATAGTATAATAAAAAAAATATAACGGCAACAACCACAGGCAAGCCCATGCCTCCTTTTCTGATAATAGCACCTAAAGAAGCGCCTACGAAAAATAATACAATACAGGCAAATGAAATATTTATTTTTTTATGCCAGCCAACTGTATATTCCAGTTTTGTAAATTGTTTGTTATATACTTCTTCATTAATAGAATCTATAAAGCTACTGGAACTTCTAACTAAGTTTTGAGCATTTTCAACACTTCTTCTAAATTCATCTTTATTTAAAGTTTTGTAAAAAGCTTTGATGTTTTGTGATGGTGCACTAAAGGAAGTTGTTTTGAGCGTTCTTCCTAAAAAGTAATTTTTAAATTGATTATTTAAGTTTTGATACTTTTTGTCGATATTTAAGTTCATTGTATCAATTTCTCTATCAATTTGCCACACATTCATCATTTCGTGATGGTTTTTAAATAAATCCTCCTTGGTTTGCTTCATTTTAAAACTACTCATATCAACATTGATATTTAGTTCTTTATAAAGCAGTTGCATTAAGGGACGTGTTTTTTTATGAGATTCTTCCTGCATAATATCTTCATATCGTGTGCCGTTATTTAATTGTATTTGAAGATAATTTGTATCGGCAGATGTTTTC
>JBBIUW010000502.1:0-2550 GCA_037440045.1 Sphingobacteriaceae bacterium | reverse complement strand
AATTAAATAATTTACTGCTTTAAAATATTTAAAAGGATATTGTGAAAATCAATATCCTTTTTCTATTTTTAGCACTATGGAATTAAAAAAAGAAATCGTTGATCGTGTAAATCAACTGGAAGAAAAATATAGCCTTATGGGGCAAAATCTAGATAGTTATTTAGATGGATTACTTCTTTCAAACTACTTAACTTATTGGGATTATATCCAGGTTGATACATTATTAACACTCCAAAATCCTAAAACTGACTTTCCTGATGAAAAAATATTCATCATGTATCATCAAATTACAGAGTTGTATTTTAAACTTTCTTTACACGAATTAGAACAAATAGCCAATAATGGCAAAAATATACAACCTAATGGTCATGATCAGGGCTGGAAAGAAGTACTAGACGTTCATTTTTTCGCTGAAAGAATAACTCGAATAAATCGCTATTTTGAGTCTTTAACCAAATCATTTGAAATTATGGTAGATGGTATGGAAAAAGAACAATTTTTACGTTACCGTATGGCATTGCTTCCTGCTAGTGGATTTCAAAGCGCTCAATATCGTAAAATAGAAATTTGCGCTACTGATTTTTTTAATTTAGTAGATAAAGATGTTAGACCTAGTTTAGTAGGTAAAAACCCTTCCATCGAAGAGATGTTTCAAAACATATACTGGAATAAAGGAGCTACAGAGCTAGCTACTGGCAAAAAAACATTAACTCTAAATCAATTTGAGAAAAAGTACGGTGCAGAGTTTATTGCATTGGCAAAAGAGTATCAGCATAAGAATATGTGGGCAAAGTATAAATCTTTGTCAGAGCATGATCAGAAAAATCCTAAACTAATAAATGCCTTAAAGGAGTTAGATGTTAATGTAAATATCAACTGGCCATTAATGCATTACAAAAGTGCAGTTCGTTATTTACAACAAAATACAGAAGATATTGCTGCTACAGGCGGCACCAATTGGCAAAAATATTTACCACCTCGTTTTCAAAAACGTATTTTCTATCCCGAAATATGGACGGATGAAGAAAAAGAAGATTGGGGAAAAGGCTGGGTAGAAACCAATGTATTTAGAATGGGTAAATAATTACACAATAAACCTTACTTTTAAACGTTCATAATCAGATTGAAGAAATTACTTACATATATTTTTATAGTACTTAGTACCAGTATCTTTTCACAAATAGGCGGATTAAAAACGTATAGTTTTTTAGATTTACCTATTCCTGCCCGCTCCAATGCTTTAGGTGGCGCGTCTATTGCCATTTGGGATAAAGATGTGAATTTAGGATATAGCAATCCGGCATTACTAAGCCCAAGTACATCTAATCAATTATCGTTCAATTACGTTAATTTTGTTTCTGATGTTAACTACGGTAATTTTTTGTATGCTAAGCAGTTTAAAAAGTATGGCACATTTGCAGTTGGTCTTCAGTATTTCAATTATGGTAAGTTTGACGGTAGAGATGAATATAATTTAGAGACTGGTACATTTAAAGCAGCTGATTATTCTTTAAATATTTCTTTTGCTAAAACTTTAAACAAAGACAGTACATTGTCATTAGGCGTTGCCTTAAAAACAATATACTCTCATTATGATATGTATTACTCTTTAGGTAATGCTATTGATGTTGGATTAACATATCATAATAAAAAACAATTAACAATATCATTATTAGCAAAAAATTATGGAAAGCAATGGGTTCCATACTTTCAAGGTGCTACAAAACAAACTATACCTTCTGATTTTCAATTAGGATTAAGTAAAAAAATTCCCAAAGCACCTTTTAGAATTATTTTACAATACGATCATCTCTTAAAGTGGGATTTAACCTATGTTAATCCACAAGATGCTTCTTCAGAGATAGATCCATTTACTAATAAGCCTATTGTGAAAACTGATAAGCAAAAAAGAAATGAAAAAATAGGTAATTGGTTTGATAAACTAGGAAGACATTTTACTATTGGTACAGAAGTTTTAATTGGTAAAAACTTCTCTCTGAGATTAGCATATAATTTCAAAAAAGGGAAAGAAATGGCTTTGTCAGATGTGAAAAAGGCAAATGGATTGTCGGCAGGTTTTGGGTTTAAGGTTTATAAGTTTCATTTAGATTATGCGTATTCTAAATATGCTTTTACAGGAAACACACATACCATCGGAATCACCACAAATTTCAATTACTTTAGTAAAAAGTAGTTAATAAAACGCTATTTGGTTAATTCTCTCAAATTATTACTGTAAATTTAAAGCATGAAGAGTTTTAATGTTCGCGTATATGGTATTTTAATACATAATAATAAGTTATTAGTATCAGATGAACATATAAAAGGGATGGATATTACAAAACTTCCGGGAGGAGGCTTGGAATTTGGAGAAGGAACCATTGACTGTGTAATCAGAGAATTTAAGGAAGAGTTGGATTTAGATATTGAAGTTGAAAGTCATTTTTATACAACGGATTTCTTTGTTAATTCAGCCTTTAGTGTCAATAATCAGGTTATAAGTATTTATTATAAAGTAAAGCCTAAAGCTAATCTAGAATTAAACAATTT
>JBBIUW010000501.1:0-2551 GCA_037440045.1 Sphingobacteriaceae bacterium | reverse complement strand
CAATCTGCTCTACCCCGTATTGCCATGCCTCTGTATTTTAGTTTATTTGAAACAGAAAAAATCATTATTACCAGAGATGCATTTAATGAAACTAAAACGGCAGAGTTATTCGACTTTTATTTAAAGCCACATGATATACAATCATTAATGGACGTTCCTGTGCGTATTGAAGGTGAGATGGTTGGGGTAATATGCTTTGAAAATGTTGGAGCCCCAAGAGAATGGACATTACAGGAACAAAAATATGGTCTAGTAGCTGCTCAAATGTTATCGCTCACTATTGAATCGCACAATAAACAAAAGGCTAGACAAGCACTCGAACATTCTTTAAAAGAACAAACAATCTTACTACAAGAGGTTAATCACCGTGTAAAAAATAATTTAAGTATTGTAGGAAGTTTAATGAACTTACAAAGCGAAAAGTCTCATGATGATTACCATAAACAATTGTTTATGGAATGCCGCAATAGATTAGATTCTATCGCTTCTGTACATGAATTAATTTACAAAGCAAAAACTTACTCTCATATAAACTTTAAGGAATACCTCAATCAAATTATTGAACATATTTCTAGTTCTTACCAATCCTTTAATCACATTAAAATTATAAAAGGCATCACAGATGTTCATGTCGATATCTCATCAGCTATTCCATTGGCATTAATTGTTAATGAGTTAATTACAAATGCCTACAAACACGCTTTCCACAATAAAAAAGAAGGTATTATTGAAATATCTCTTCTTGAAAATAATAATCAGGTGTTTTTAACAATCAAAGATAACGGTAGTGGGTTTGATAAAACTATAGTTCCTAAAAACTCAATAGGTATGGAAATTTTAAGTGGATTAATTGACCAAATAGATGGTATTTGTAATTTAACTAGCGATGAAAAAGGAACTACATATAAAATTTCATTTTCCAAAAAATAAATCCCAATTTTAGCTCGTTGTGTTAACCACATAGGCACATAGTTAAGTACACATTATTTATGTTAGATAAAAAATGTTATTTTTATCTTCATTACTAATGTAGCTGAAGCAACGCTTCAGAACTATGTAAAACTGATTTTACTAAAACAAACAATTAAAAACTACGTTTCTATGTGGTTAAAAAACATAGAAAACAAAAAACACTATTATGAGCTACATACTTTCAGAATTAAAAGATAAAGTCATGGTTATAACACTTAACCGTGCAGATAAATTCAATAGTTTTAATCGCGAAATGGCATTAGAACTGCAAAACACTTTAGATAAAGCTGAAACAGATGAACAAGTTCGTGCAATTGTTTTAACCGG
The DNA here is from genome assembly GCA_037440045.1 of Sphingobacteriaceae bacterium. Classification (GTDB taxonomy): domain Bacteria; phylum Bacteroidota; class Bacteroidia; order B-17B0; family Aurantibacillaceae; genus UBA4416. The sequence goes on along the minus strand of JBBIUW010000501.1, from coordinate 1,252 downwards.
TAATGGTAAGGCTTTTTGTGCAGGTCAGGATTTAGCAGAAGCCATTGATCCAAATGGACCCGGTATAGCAAAAATTGTAGATGAACACTATAACCCTATTATTCTAAAAATCCGTAAAATCGAAAAACCAATTATTGCTGCCGTAAATGGCGTTGCTGCAGGTGCAGGTGCAAATATTGCATTAGCTTGCGATATTGTAACAGCTACCAATTCTGCCTCATTTATTCAAGCATTTAGTAAAATTGGGTTAATACCTGATAGTGGTGGAACTTTCTTTTTACCTCGTTTAGTTGGATTTCAAACCGCAACGGCTTTAATGATGACTGGTGATAAAGTAACAGCTGCCGAAGCCAAACAAATGGGAATGATTTATAAAGTTTTTGCAGATGAAACATTTATGAATGATGTTTTATCTTTTGCCAATACATTAGCAAACATGCCTACAAAAGGACTAGGTTTAACAAAACGTTTATTAAATGAAAGTGTATTTAATACCTATGATAAACAACTTAGTCGCGAAGGAATAATTCAAGTTGATGCAGCTAATACTTACGATTATTCGGAAGGTGTGAATGCGTTTTTAGAAAAACGTAAGCCTGAGTTTAAAGGCAAATAATCTTTTGTAAGTTCAAACTGTCACACTAAGCGGAGCCGAAGTGCGAGAACTATTGTAAACATCTCGACTACGCTCGATGTGACATGGAACTATTACCCCCACTTTATTAAACCTTCTATTGTTTACAATTTTTCTGTATCTAAGCCTTTAAAAAACGTTATAGCATTAATTTTACTGCTATGACTAAACACACTTATCATCTTTTCATCTCATTTCTGTTATTAACGGTTGTATCTTTTGCTCAACCAAAGAAAGAATATTACGACAGCGAACAAACAAAACTAAAGTCCGAAACTAATATAGTTAAAGGGATGCCTCACGGGCGCCATACCGAATATTATAAAAATGGTAATGTTTCAAGAAGAGGTTCTTTTTACAACGGAAAAGAAGATAGTACATGGTATTTTTACTATGAAAACAAAGTTATAAAAGCAACTGAGCAATATAACCGTGGTAAAAAAAATGGACATAATTACTATTATTTTAAAACTGGTGATTTAGCACAAGAAACAGTATTTAAAGATAATTTAGCTGATAGTGTATGGACTTCTTACTTTGAAAACAAAGCCGTAAAGAGTCGTGAATCTTTTTCGAAAGGTAAAAAACAAGGAGACTGGCTTTACTACTTTGATAACG
>JBBIUW010000500.1:0-2557 GCA_037440045.1 Sphingobacteriaceae bacterium | reverse complement strand
CATTTTTTTATTTTATATCAATTATTTTAATAGTGTAAACTAAAGGTGTATAAGGAGGGATAGAACCATTACTACTTCCTAATTCGCCAAAAGCTAGTCGCGAAGGTACTATTATTTTTGTAGTTTCTCCTTTTTTTAATGAACCTATAACAATATTTAACCCATTAATAAGTTGGTCTGGAGTACCATAAATAAACTCTAAGGTTTGTTCAATTTTGTCAATAGGTTTCCCATCTAAAAAAGTGCCTTGATACGCTATTTTCACTTTTTTTCCAGCGCTCACTTTTTCTAAAGCAGTAGTTGTTTTACTGAGAGTATATATTCCATTCCCATCGGCCTTAACAAATTTATAATTTTGAAGTAAATAACAATCTATAATTTGAAGTTCTTCTAATTCTCGATCTTCTTCATCATCAGTTCCCACAGCATTTTTTTTCAAAGCTTCGTATTCTGCTCTTGAAATAATTTGATTTAATTTTACATCAAGTTTTATAAAAGAATCTTTTTTACAAAAATCAGGAACAATGGTATCAAAATACTCTCTAAATAAAACAGAGGGTTTAATTAAAAAAGAAACACTGTCCCCTTCAACCATTTTTAAATAATATGGATTACATGAGCCCAAAAGAGACTCTGCTCCTAATGATACAAAAAGACCATTTGATGCATCGTGCTTAGTATCCCAAAAAACAGAATCTGTTTGGGTTTTCATAACCGCATCAAAAACAACTACATTTTCTTTTAAAGGGGATTCATTGCCGTCTCCTATTGACAATAATTTATAATAAAACCCATTATCATCTTTAGTGTAGCCATTTACCAGCTCATTTTTGGAACAACCCAAAAGAAACAGCCCAAAAGATACCAAAATCCAGAAACTAATTTTTCTCATCAATTATCTTTATTGTTGGTGTTTAATACTAGAAATAATCTCAATATCATAAACAATTGGTGATTGAGGTGGTATTTTTTTAGAATCGCCCAATAACCCATGAGCTAAATGAGAGGGAATTAAAATAAGAGCTTTATCACCTGTTTTTAGAAAAAGAACCGCTTTATGTAGCCCATCTTCTATGTTTTCCATACCAACCTGAAATTCTTTTACCCCATCAGTTTTTGATGAATAACATTCCGTTCCATCTAACAGAGAAACCGTATAATTAATCTTAATGATATCATCATTTTTAATAGAATCTCCTTTTACAGATGGTTTATAAACAAAATAACGAATTCCACTTGTTGTTTTAACAAATGTCATTTGATGGGATTTTTGATAGTAATCCATTTCATCATTTTCTTTTATAACCACTTGCTGATTTGCTTTTACAAACTGCTGCTTAACTTTTTCATGATTAAATGAATTATCCTCATTTTTTTCTGTTTTTGAGGTACAGGCAATTAAAAAAGCAGAAAGACCAGTTATTAAAAGAACCAAGCCTTTATTTTTAATATTTCTGCTAAACATGGATTACTTATTATCTGAAAGTGTATCAACTTCCTTTTTAACCTCTTGAATATGCTCCTGTATAGTATTAGTTATGCCTCCAGTGCCTTGCATAACGTCTTTTTGAATTCCATTAGCAGCATCTTTAAATTCTCTGATACCTTTCCCTAGCGCTCTTGCAATATTTGGAACTCCTTTCCCACCAAACATTAAAAGAATTACGAGGAGTATTAATACAACCTCGCCACCACCAAGATTTAAGAATAAAATATATAAAGGTTTCATGGTACAAAAATACACATTAAGAATCTAATAATTGGCAGAAATTATTAGACGATTGCCCATTTTTTGTTAACCAAAAATAACTATTTTATAAATTAATGTTATATTTTTGTAGAAAATCTGAAATCAAACTTAAAACACAATAATGAAAAAACTTTACTCTAACATTAAACTATCTTTTTTAGTACTAGTTGTATTTGGATGTAATTATATGTCTGCTCAAGTTGATGTGACTAACGGAGGTCCTGTTACAACCTATACAACTGTAAGTGATGCATTTAATGCTATAAACGTTGGTACTCACTCTGGGATGATCAAAATTACCATTACTGGTAATACTTCTGAGCCAGCCAACCCTGTAGCGTTAGTTGCAAGCGGAGTAAGCGGAGCAAATTATTCATCTATTCGCTTAAGTCCATCTGTTACAGCAACCATTTCTGGGGCTCCAGTTTCTGGGAGAAGTGTATTGGAATTTAATGGTGCTGACAGTGTAATTATTGATGGAGATATTTTGGGTGGTTCAATTAACAGAAATTTATCAATTATTAATACAAATGCATCTTCTGTTACATTAACTGCTGTTATTCGTTTAATTGGTACTTCTACAGCACCAGGATTAGGATGCAGAGACAACGTTATTAAAAATTGTATTATCAAAGGAAATGTTGACCCAACATCTGCTTCTCCTTCTACAAGTGTTGCAGGTATTTTAGCTGGTGGAGGAACAGGAGCTACTATTACAGGTATTACAACCGTTGGGAACAACTACGACCGTTTATTAATTGAGAACAATGAAGTTAAAAAAGCATACTATGGTATTATAGGCCGTGG
>JBBIUW010000499.1:0-2559 GCA_037440045.1 Sphingobacteriaceae bacterium | reverse complement strand
TATATTAGTTGATGAAAATATTGACATCGTTAAAAAATCACCTTTAAAAATTAAAGCTTTACGTAAAGCCATTAATTATGGTTTTGACCGTGTGAAGTTGGTAAAGTTTTTTAGAAATAATATTGGCTATCCAGCTACAGCAGGCTTTATTCCAAATGGACTACCATCTTACAACGAAAAAATAGTTAAGGGTTATACTTATGATCCTGAAAAAGTAAGACAATTACTATTAGAAGCTGGATACCCAGACGGAAAAGGATTACCTGAAATTACACTGCATACCACTGATAATTATTTAGAACAAACGGAATTTATACAATCTCAGTTAGCAGATAATAATATTAAAGTGAAAATTAGTGTAGATAAACCAGTTGTACTTCGCCAGGCAGTGGCAGCATGCGAATACAATTTCTTTAAAAAATCTTGGGTGGGCGATTATGCCGACGAAGAAAGTTTTATGACTTTATTCTACAGTAAAAACTTTGCTCCTATTGGTTCAAACTACACACACTACAAAAACCCTGAGTTTGATGTTTTGTATGAAAAAGTAATTCGAGAACAAAACCGAGAAGTTAAAAACAGTTTATATCAACAAATGGATCAAATGTTAATTGATGATGCGCCAGTTGTGCCATTATACTACGACCAAGTAATTCGTTTAGTTCATAAAAACATTCGCAATTTTACACCTAATGGGATGAATTTGCTGAATTTGAAAATGGTAAAAAAAGAAGCAAAATAGAGTAAAGTATCAGCATGTTTTATTGAAACATTTTTTCAATAAATTATAGCTTTACTATATAAAGTTTACACAAACCTTATTTGAGTATTAATAGAATTCATTTTCAATGAGTTACATGTTAACTATTTTTGTAGTTGGTGTAAAACAATTTTTCAGAATAAATTCAATTTTTACTTAAATTAGCCCTTTTAGAATTTTACCTAAACTTTTATTTTTAGTTTCAGTGGTTTAGCTAATTTTCTAAAAACTAATAGGTTACTTAAAGCAAAGCATTATGTGGAAATATTTTTCAGGACTTTTATTACGAAATAAAGCAATATTTACAACCGTTGTATTACTAATTACGGCCTTTATGGGTTACGAAACTTCTAGGGTAGAATTATCTTACGATTTTGCTCAAATATTACCTGATACAGATAGCACATTTATTGAATACCAAAATTTTAAAAAGCATTTTGGCGAAGATGGTAATGTAATGGTAATGGGCTTTGAAGACAAGAACCTATTTGAATACGAAAAATTTAATGATTGGTATAAACTTAGTAATACCATTAAAAGCATCCAAGGTATTAAAGATTTAATGTCGGTACCAACAGTCTATAAAATTGTAAGAAACGACAGTTTAGAAAAATTTGATTTTGTTCCCTTAATTAAAAACCCACTAAAAAACCAACATGATGTAGATAGCATTAAAGCTGAGTTTTTAGACTTACCATTTTATCAAGGCATTATTTACAATAAAGAAACAGGTGCTAATGTAATGGCGATTACCTTTACTAAAAAGGATTTAAACTCAAAGCGTCGTTTAGAAATTGTTGCCGAAATTAAATTATTAGCTGAAGCGTTTTCTCAAAAACATCATGTAGAGATGCATTATTCTGGCATGCCCTATATCCGTTCTCAGGTAATGACAAAGGTATCGCATGAAATGACCTTGTTTTTAATTTTAGCCATTTTAGTTACCGCTTTAATTTTATGGGTATTCTTCAGATCGGGTAATGTGGTATTTTTCTCATTAATCATTACTGCAATTGGTGTTTTATGGTCGATGGGAATTATGTATATGTTTGGATACAAAATCACCATCTTATCAGGATTAATACCTCCATTAATTATGGTAATTGGTTTACCAAACTGTATTTTCTTAATCAACAAATTTCAAAGCGAGTTTGTATTACATGGTAATAAAATTAAAGCCATTACACGTAGTATTGAAACCATTGGAGTAACCTTATTTTTAGCCAATATTACAACCGCAATTGGTTTTGGGGTACTGTATTTTACAAAAAGTTTAATGTTGGTAGAATTTGGAGTTGTTGCATCTATTAGTGTTATGACAACTTATTTCATCACATTAATTCTTGTGCCAGTTATTTTAAGCTTATTACCACCTCCAAAAGAAAAACATACAAAGCACCAAGATGGTAAAATCATAAACAAGGCTTTAGATATTGTTGATCACTTAGTACAAAAACGCCGCATGGCTATTTACATTACTACTGCAGCTATAACTGCAATTTGCTTTTGGGGAATGACCTTTATTGATATGAACGGATTTGTGGTAGATGATTTACCTAAAAAAGATCCTATTTATACCGACCTACACTTTTTTGAACAAAACTTTAACGGTGTATTACCATTTGAAATAGCTGTTGACTCTAAAAAAGAAAACGGATTGCTGACTAATAATGCTAAAGCTTTATATAAAATTAAAGCCATGCAAAAAATGTTAGAAAACTATCCAATTTTCTCGAAACCGTTATCAGTAGTTGAAGCTGTTAAATTCTCTTATCAGGCTTATAACGATGGCAATCCCA
>JBBIUW010000498.1:0-2563 GCA_037440045.1 Sphingobacteriaceae bacterium | reverse complement strand
CTCCAATACCTGCTAACATTTTATCGTACTCATTTGCTATTGCATATTTTGCAGCTACACCAGAGATACTATCTATTTGATGATATATTTTTTTACGTTGAGATTCATCTTTTGTTTGACGATATGTCTCGTATAAATTTTCAATTTTTGTGATTTCAGCAGATTCTTTTTCAAAATCTTTAGTACCAAATTTATCAGTTCCTTTAAACACCATGTGTTCTAAATAGTGAGCCAAACCTGTTGCTGTAGCAGGATCATTTTTGCTACCTGCTCTCACAGCGATATATGTTTGAATACGAGGTGCATTTTTATATACACTCATATAAACTTTTAAACCATTTTTTAAAGTATAAATCCTTGCTTTAAATGGATCGTTTAAAGCATATTCAAAATTAAGAGAAGGCACCTTTGAACCCTCTTTTAATGTAGCAGCTGGCGTAACAGGTTTTGTTTGAGCAAAAGAGTTAACAGACAAAAATGCTAATGCCAACGGCAAAAAAGATTTTAATTGAATCATGTGTTATAATATTATGTAACGAATGTAAAAAAAATTGTTGTGTTTGGCTAACCGCTTATACAATAAAAGAGCCCGACTTATACAGAGGCTCTTTTTGTATTTTTTTGGCAGAAACTGAGATTTTATTTAAAATCAAGTCCATCTTGATTTCCTTCTTGCCCACCCATTCCTTTCATTTGCTTACCTCTTTTAAATATTGAAGCATCCATTTTACCAAACAAATAAGTAACAGTAAAACGAACATAACGAGACTCTCTTCTACGTGATAAATCTTGATTATAATACGGTGTTTCGTAATGAGTACCCATTCTTCTTGAATTAAACACATCGCTTAAAGTAGCATTAAATATCCACTTAGTTTGATACATATAGTTTAATGAAATATCCATCGAATAAATAGGGTTGGCAACACCTAATAATAAAATTTTAGGAGACTCATAATTACCATTAATTTGTAAAGTTATATTTTTTGGAAATTTATATGAGATAGTTGTTTTTGCATTCCAAGCATATCCTTCTGCTTTTACTTCTGGCTCAGTTGGAACTATTTTACCTTTCATGTAAATGTAGTAGGCATTAGCATTTACAGTCCAATCTAAATTTTTCCAAAAAGTCCATTTAAATGTATTTTCAATACCATAACGCACTGCATTGTCTCCATTAATTGTAGTGTTTACTAATACATCTTTTTTAAGAGGATCTGGATCAGGGTAAGCCACATCTGTAATTGGTTGTTCTTCGTATCTAAAATAACCTGAGGCTAAATAACTTCCTTTAGACATAATTTTATTATAATTTAACTCAGCTATATTTTTAAACTCTGGTTTTAATTGAGGGTTACCGATACGATAGTTTTGCTTATCGGCAAACATTACAAAAGGCATCAATTGAAAGAAATTAGGTCTGTTAATTTTTCTGCTAAAATTTAATTGCAACTCGTTATTACCTTTTAATTTTTTGGAGAAATAGATTCCTGGAAAAATAGATTTTAAAATGTCATCTGCTGTTGAAGGATAACTATATGAAAAGCTTTGATTCTTGTCTGTAATATTTCCTTTATAATAAGATTGTTCAAAACGTAAACCTGCTTGGTAGCCAATATTCCAAAACATTTTATCATTGTAGTTTACATAAGCTGCATTTACCATATCATCAATCATGTATCGGTTACTCATGATGGTATCTTTTGTGTAACTATCTTCACTTCCGGTAGCACGTGAGGTATTATTAGCACTGATTGAATTTTTATAAAAAGCTTTTATACCCGCTTCAAACTTTCTTGTGTCTGATATTGGATTGACATAATCCATTTGAAATACATATTGATTAGCGGTAGTTCCACCCACATTTTTCTGATAAGTGTTAGGAAAATAAATCGTATCTGGATTAAAATGTGTGGATGTATTGAAAAGATATCCATTTTTGGAAGTCGTATAATTATAATTGGCATCTACGGTTAATTCTTTACCAACCTTAGGATACGTTTTTTTGTACAACAATTGCCCATTATAATTTTGAAAAGCAGCTTGTTGATTATTGACTTGATTTCCGAAAAGTTTCTTCGTTGCTGTATTATCTAAAATTTCATATGTTTGATTATCATTTGTTTTAAATTGGCCTCCCATTACCATTCCATTTAATGTAATGGTATTTCTGTTATCAATGTAGTAATCAACCCCTAATCGTCCAAAATTAAACACATTCATCATACGAGTATTATTATCTTGGTTAAAGTACCCAGTTACATCTCCACTGTCTAGTTGAGTACGTTTTGTGAAACCTTTAGTACTATTAATCCCTTGATTATATGAATACATTAAAGAGGTATTCCATTTTCCTTGTTTCACATTAATATTTGCCATCCCACCATATCTATCTCCTGTTCCAATATAGGCCATTACCATCCCATTATAACCTGGTTTAGTATTACGTTTCATTACCACATTTAAAATACCGCCTGTTGTGCTAGCATCATACTTAACCGAAGGATTTGTAATAATTTCTACTCTATCAATTTGATCGGCTGGAATTTGTTGAAGAGTTAAT
>JBBIUW010000497.1:0-2563 GCA_037440045.1 Sphingobacteriaceae bacterium | reverse complement strand
AAACAAATTTAAAGGATTAACTTACTGGAGTTTATAAAATTGAGCTACAAACTAAGCGGATTAAATCCAGAGCAAGAAACATTATTGAATGAAGGAAAATTACTTCCTTTAATGGAAGAATTCTATACCATTCAAGGTGAAGGATTTAATACGGGTAAGGCCGCCTATTTTATTCGAATTGGAGGTTGTGATGTTGGCTGCCACTGGTGTGATGTGAAAGAAAGCTGGGATGCTTCTTTACACCCATTAACAGCAACTGAACAAATATTGGAGCATGTTATAGATAGTAAAACGCCTGCGGTTGTTGTTACTGGTGGAGAACCTTTAATTTACAATTTGGTATATCTTACAGATTTATTAAAACAAAATCATATTCAAACATATATCGAAACTTCTGGTGCTTATCCATTAAGTGGTAATTGGGATTGGATATGTTTGTCGCCAAAAAAAACAATGCTCCCTAAAGAAGAAAACTATTCTGCAGCTAACGAATTAAAAATCATTGTATTTAATAAACATGATTTTATTTGGGCCGAAGAACAAGCTGCTAAAGTTGGTAAAGATTGCTTTTTATATTTGCAACCCGAATGGAGTAAACGAAATGAAATTACACCATTGATTGTAGAATATGTAAAGCAAAACCCTCGCTGGATGATTTCTCTTCAAACACATAAGTATATAGATATTCCTTAATAATAGTTCATCATGAATGAAAATGAATTATTAATCAAAAAATTTTATACTTGTTTTCAAAACAAAGATTATAGAGGGATGCAAGATTGTTATGCAGATAATGCTGTATTTAATGATTCGGTTTTTAAAAATCTTAGCTCTTTACAAGTAAAAGCTATGTGGGAAATGCTTATTAAAAATGGCAAAGACTTTAAGTTAGAATTTAGTAATATCAAAGTAACTAATAAAAATGGTTCTGCTCATTGGGATGCCTATTATACTTTTTCAAAAACTGGAAATAGAGTAATCAATAGGATTGATGCCTCTTTCACATTTGAAAATGGAAAGATTGTTTCTCATACTGACAACTTTAATTTTTATAAATGGGCTAAACAAGCTTTAGGAATAACAGGTGTTTTATTAGGGTGGACAAGTTTTATGAAACATAAAGTTCAAAAATCAGCCATGGAAAGTTTAACCGCTTTTATAAATCAATCTAAATAGATTATGAAAAAAATACTTTGTATCGATTCAAATCATGATATACTTCACGAAACGTTAATAGATGCAGGTTTTCACTGTGATTTATTTTGGAACAAATCCAAAGAAGAATTAATTCAACTGTTGCCAAATTACGAAGGAGTTGTTATTAGAAGTAAATTCAAATTCACAAAAGAGGTTTTAGATTCTGCTACAAATTTAAAATGCATTGGTCGTGTTGGAGCAGGGATGGAAAATATAGATGTAGAGTATGCCAAAAGTAAAGGAATAACGTGTGTAAGTGCTCCCGAAGGAAACAGAGATGCTGTAGGCGAACACGCCTTAGGTATGCTTTTAATGCTAATGAATCACTTAAAACGTAGTGACAAAGAAGTTAGAAATGGCATTTGGAAACGTGCTGAAAATCGAGGTCATGAAATAGCAGGGAGAACAATTGGTATTATTGGATATGGAAATATGGGTTCTGCTTTTGCAAAAAAATTAAAAGGATTTGATTGCGACATATTGGTTTATGATAAATATAAAACAGGTATTGTAGGAGAACATATTAAAGAATCTTCTTTATATGAAATCTACGAAAAATCTGATATAGTAAGTATTCATTTGCCTTTAACTCAAGAAACGAACTACTATATTAATGATGATTTTATTACTCAGTTCAAAAAGAATATTTATATCATCAATACTGCTCGAGGCAAATGTTTAAATACGTCTGATTTAGTCAAACATTTAAAAACCGGAAAAGTAATTGGAGCTTGTTTAGATGTATTAGAATATGAATCAACTTCTTTTGAAAATATTGACACCACAACTCTTCCCGAACCTATGCAGTATTTATTAAAAAGCGAAGAAGTAATTTTAACACCACATATAGCGGGTTGGACTCATGAATCTAATTACAAGATGAGTAAAATAATTGCAGAAAGAATGATTGATGTCTTAAAGTAATCATGATAAAAAAACAAGTATTCATCTTCTTTTTACTAAGTATAAGTATTATTATACTAAATGATTGTGCCACTAAAATGCCTATTGAAAAAGGCAATTTCAAAGAAACAAATCTTGTAGAATTAGTAAAGTTGGATTCCACGTTCATATTAGATATACGTTATGCAACCAGTAATAATTTTGTTGGACAGCCAGTATATAAAGAAGCTAGAGCCTTTTTACAAAGAGATGCAGCTGAAGCATTGAAACGAATAAACACTTCATTAAAACCATTAGGATATGGCATCATGGTGTTTGACGGATACCGTCCTTGGGATGTTACAAGAATATTCTATGATGTTACTTCAAAAGAAAATAAAAAATTTGTTGCAGATCCTAAAGAAGGCTCTCGTCATAATAGAGGTTGTGCAGTGGATGTTACTTTATATGATTTAAAAACAAA
>JBBIUW010000496.1:0-2567 GCA_037440045.1 Sphingobacteriaceae bacterium | reverse complement strand
CCTGTTATGGACGCTCAAAAAAGCACACAACATTCGCAACCTTTTGGATGGGAAAAAGAATTAAATCAATTATCAGCCTTATTACACAGCTGCAAAAAACCAATGTTATTGGTTGGTCGTGGCGTAAGATCTGCATTTGCCATCAAAGAGTTAGAAGCATTTTTGAAATTAACCAAAATACCAGTAGTTACAACACTTTTAGCAGTAGATGCCGTTCCTTTTAATCATCCACAACGAACTGGATTTATTGGAAGTTATGGTAACCGCTGGGCTAATATTGCTTTTGGAGAAAGTGATTTATTAATTGTTGTTGGAAGCCGATTAGATATCAGACAAACAGGAGCTGATAGTAAGTTTTTTGAAAATAGAGATATTTTCCATATTGACTGCGAAGCAGGAGAAATCAATAATCGTGTAAAAGGTTGTATACCTATTGTTGCAGATTTAAAAGATTTTCTCAAAGCATTCAATCAACAATTTAAAACAGAAAATTATTCTGTTAAACAAGATTGGTTTTCATATATAGACGAACTAAAACATCAATGGCCTGATAGTAAGGAATTGGATAATAAAGGCATTAATCCAAATGTTTTTATTCATACACTTTCTAAAAATTCAACAAAAGCAAAAGCCTATTTAGCAGATGTAGGTTCTCATCAAATGTGGACTGCTCAATCTTTAGAAACAAATAAAGATCAAGTGTTTTTAACCTCAGCAGGAATGGGCGCTATGGGATTTGCCTTACCTGCAGCTATTGGAGCTTGTTTAGCATTAAATAAAGAACCCGTAGTACCTGTGATTGGTGATGGGTGTATGCAAATTAACATTCAAGAATTACAAACTATTGTACGAAATAATCTTCCGATAAAAATTATTGTTTTAAATAATCAGAACTTAGGAATGATTCGTCAGTTTCAAGATTCTTATTTTGAAGGTCGCTACCAATCTACTTGGTGGGGATACTCAGCTCCTGATTTTGAAAAAGTAGCAATGGCTTATGGCATAAATGCTAAAACAATTTCTACAACAGAAGAAACCGAAGATGCCGTAAAATGGATGTGGAATGAAGAAAACAACAATCAACCTGTTCTGTTACAAGTTATGATAGATCCTCACACCAATACATATCCAAAAATTGCTTTTGGCAAACCAATTACAGAAATGGAACCGTTTTCGAAACCAATTGAAATGGAAGGAACATAAAATTTTTATGCCTTTTCTTTTCTATTTCTCCAGAAAGTAAAACCTAACAAACCAATAAACACAATAAGGGCTGCAATAGAAATTGCGGCTCCTTTTGCTTTTAAACGTGGCTCAAAAGTTAATTCTACTTTATTATTTCCTTTAGCAATAGGTAAACCCGTTAATCCAGCGTTAATTCTGTATAATTTAGCCTCCACATCATTTACTTTCACATGCCAACCTTCATCAAATGGAATAGAAAAGAATAGCGCCTTTGATTCATTTACATTGACAGAACCAATAATATTATTTTCAGAGAATTTAGAAATCACAAAATTATCTTTTTTCAAATCATTCACATAAGCCATATAATTATCAAATGTAATAGGCGCTACCGTATCAGCCACATTAAATGATTTTAAGGCTGTAAATGTAGATTTGTCTTCATTGCTGATCACACATGACCTCAACAAACAAAAATCTTTTTGAGTAGGAGATAACTTTTTAAATTCATCTTCTCCAATAGCTTTATCATAAGTAAAACCAAAAGGCAACACATACTTATTTTTATATACTGTAACATCACCAAATTTAGCAATAGAATCAAACCCCATATTTGCTACTGCTCTATCTGTTCGTTTTGATAGCCAATACTTACCACTGGCAATTGAAAACAAAATTGGTCTATCGCCTAAGCCCTTTGCCCAACGAGTAGAATTTTCATCTTTCACATCAATTACATTTAAATCTCCTAAAAATTTAATGTAATTTTTTTGATTGAATGAATAATAAGAAGATGTACCATAATAATTTTGAACTTTAGCGTCATTAATACTGGAATGTATCGCTAAACCTGAGCTATAATCTTTGTTGATTCTGAAAAAGCTTTTATCAGTATTTTTTAAAAATGCCACTGATTCAACTGTGTAATCGTTATAACCAACTTTTTCTTTCAACATTGAACTAGTAACTACATCACGTTTATTTACTGTAATTCCAGAAAAATAAACAACTTCAACAAAACAAAATACAATTAATATAATCTTGGAAATAGCTTTCGTATTAGCATTACTACTTAAACCAAACAATAAAGCACCATATACAAATATTAGCAAGGTTACAAATGTTCTTAAACTTGTATTAACAACAGGTTTAAACTGATTAGCTGGCGTATACAATAAAAACAATAATACTAAAATAGTAACTCCTAAAACAATCTTATTAATGCTATTTTTTTGTTCAATATAACTAACTGCTCGTGCAGAAAACATAACCATAAATGCTACTATAACTAATGATAATGTTCTGTAATAATCACCTGAAAACGCCCAAAATGCATATCTAAAATAAGGGAAGATAATTGGTAACGAAAACAAAATAGTAAT
>JBBIUW010000495.1:0-2568 GCA_037440045.1 Sphingobacteriaceae bacterium | reverse complement strand
CTTTTGGATTTTGGCTATGCCAAGCCATATCCAGTGTTGCTAGCCCTATTTGACGAATAGTTGCTAATCCGCTTTGAAAATTTGATGAATCAATAATTTTTTGAATATAATCTGCAGGAATAGCTTGTCCTGTTTCGTAATGTTTAGCAAATAAATCTAAACATTCTTTTTCATAACACCAGTTTTCTAATACCTGAGAAGGTAATTCTACAAAATCCCAATACACACTTGTTCCTGATAAACTTCCATATTGTCCATTAGCACACATGCCATGTAAGGCATGGCCAAACTCATGAAACAATGTTGTTACTTCATCAAAACTTAATAAAGAAGGTTTACTTTCTGTTGGTTTGGTAAAATTACAAACTATAGAAACATGTGGTCTGATATTAATCCCATTTTCTATTTTTTGATTTACAAATGAAGTCATCCAAGCACCTTGTCGCTTTCCTGCTCTAGGAAAAAAATCAGCATAAAATACAGCTAAAAATTCGCCTTGTGCATTTTTAACTTCATAAGTAGTCACATCTTTGTGATATAAAGGAATATCATGGCGCTGTGTAAATGATAATCCGTATAAACATTTTGCTGTTTCAAACACACCTGAAATAACGTTTTCTAATTTAAAATATGGACGCAATAACTCGTCATCAATAGCAAATTTTTCTTTCTTTAATTTCTCAGCATAATATGGTAAATCCCATTTTTTAAGATCTTCAGGACCATTATTAGCTTTGATATAAGCTTTAAGTTCTTCTAATTCTAATTTAGCAAAAGGCAAAGCATTTTCTAATAAGTTCTCTAAAAATGCAAATACTTTTGTTGGTGATTCGGCCATACGTTCTTCTAAAACAAAATCGGCATGCGATTTATACCCCAATAAAACAGCACGTTCGTGGCGTAACACTGCTATTTGTTTTAATACAGCCTGATTATCATGTTCGTTGTTTTTAAAGGCTTTTGATCCGTAAGCCTTAAACATTTGCTCTTTTAAATTTCTGTTTTCAGAGTAAGTCATAAAAGGTCCGTAGCTTGGGTAATCTAATGTAAACACCCAGGCATTATCTTTTCCTTTTTCTTTTGCTGTTATTTTAGCGGCTTCAATTGTACCTTCTGGTAATCCAGCTAAATCAGTAGAATTAGTAATTACTAATTCAAAAGCGTTACTTTCTGCTAGTACATTTTCGCTATAGGTTAATGATAATTGAGAACGTTCTTTATCAATTATTCTTAATTTTTCTTTTTGTTCGGCATTTAATTTAGCACCATTTCTTACAAAACCTTTATACGTTTTATCTAATAATGTTTTTTGTTCAGGTGTTAATGTAATATTGTTTCTATTATTATAAACTGCTTCTACCTTTTGAAACAAAGCCATGTTTAGCATGATATCGTTTGAGTAATCGCTCAACTTTGGCGAAATAACTTTGGCAATAGCTTGCATTTCTTTTGATGTTTCTGCCAAATTTAAGTTTGAAAACGTCATGCTTACAAGTTCTACCAATTGCCCAACTTTTTCTAAAGCTTCAATAGTATTATTATAATCAGGGGCTTCTGTATTATTGACAATAGCTTCGATTTCAGATAAACCAATTTTAATTCCTTCTTCAAGAGCAGGAACATAATGCTCTACTGTAATTTGATCGAAAGGAATTGTATTAAATACGGTATTAAATTTTGATAGAAAAGGGTTATTCATAAATTACATTTTAAGTAAATTGATTGTATGAAGATACAAATCAAATATGTAATAGTTTAAAAAAATGAGATAAATAAAAAGCTCTTATTTGAACAAAATAAGTTGTAAAAAGCGTTCATAAGTGTTTGAATTTCTTATAAAACTATTGTTTATCCTCATAAATATATGCAGCTCCAGCATTTAATATTGGATATTTCTCTTGTACATTTTCCTTTTCAAAACGAGATCCTATAATAATGGATTGATTATAGACTGAAACTGAAAAAGCAAACTTATCCCAAACAGACCGCTTAGGAGACACTATTTTTTTTGTTTCTGACCAATCACCATTTTTATTTTTCTTAAAAATATAAGCTGCTCCTCCATAACGGTTATTTGGTAAATTCTCAACATCTAAGGCATCTCCAAAAGCACCAACAACCAATAAACTATCAGATAAACTGATACACATTCCAAAATGCATATCTGCCTTAATTTCTTTAGCTGTAATTCTCTGTTTCAAATTGATATTATTCTTTATATCTATTTCATATATGTACACCGAACCCGCTCCTAATAAATGTTTTTTTCTAAAAGCTAAAGTATCTGAATTGTCATCATAATTTTCATAATTACCATTTGCTCCAATACAAATTATATTATTTTTTATAGCTACAGCACTGCCAAAATTAACATCTGATTTATCTGTAGCAGATAATTTACTCAGAAAGGTCCATTGATTTGATTTATTTAATCTATAAACGAATGAGTGCTCTCCATCTAATGCTCCAATTACCATTAAACTATCAGATAAAGAAATTGAAGATCCGAACATATATATGTTTGTTTCAGGACATTTAATAATCTGCTTTTGAACCCAACCTCCATTA
>JBBIUW010000494.1:0-2571 GCA_037440045.1 Sphingobacteriaceae bacterium | reverse complement strand
GGTTTATATTAGTTGATTTAATTTTAGCATATCTACCTATGGCATTTTTTGCTGGTAAACTGGCGTCTAAGAATAAATGAAAATAATGTTTTCAATAAATAATGTATTAATGTAAGATGTATTTATTTGCGTTTTGCAACAAACTCATTTGTTGAATTTATAATAACATAAAATACCTATTACCATGAAAATTACCTTATCCTTTTACTCTTTTTTAGTTTTGTTTTTAGCATGTTTTAAGTTATCGTATTCGCAAACAAATGTGTACCTTCAAAATAATCCATCATGGGGTATTACAAGTTTATGTGCTGAGCCTTATCCTTGTATTAATAATCGTCAATTAAATTACTACACTAATGGAGATACAGTGATTAATTCGTTGTTGTATAAAAAGATTATGGAAAAAGGTAAGGGGTTTTATTCTTGGAATGCGCCACCACCTTCAAATTGTCAAAATTCAGGTTCGTATACTTATGTAAATTCTAGTGCTTCTTATTTTATTCGTTCAAATAATAAACAGATGTTTGTGAGAGGAGTTTTTGATTTAAATGAGCAATTGTTGTATGATTTTAATTTATCTGTAGGCGATTCTTTACCCTTGTCTTATAATAATTTTGATAGTCATATTTTGGTAACTGCTATTGATAGTTTTATAACACCATTTGGTTATCGAAAAAGATTTACATTATCTGGTAATACATGGGCTCAATATTTAATAGAGGGTGTTGGTACCAATAAAGGACTTGTTGAATCTTTACAAATAGGATTTGATTGTGGTTATGATTTAACATGTTATGGCTTAAATAATATATCCTATTATCCATCATCGGCTGGTCCAACTTGCGAATTAAGCGTTGGTTTAAAGGAAATAAGAAAGCCTATTAACTATAATGTTTATCCAAATCCGTTTATAACAACTGTGAACATTCAATTTGAAGAAACTATTGAATATGGAGAATTGGAACTATACAATATGTATGGCCAAAAAGTAAAATCAAGTGTTATTCAATCATCAAATTCAGCCTTAGTAACAAGAGATGGTTTAGATTTGGGAATTTACTGTTTGTATTTAAAACAAAATAACCAATGTGTTTCTTTAGGGAAAATTAGTTTAATTGAATAAAACAACATTCGTATTTATAACTTCATATTATGAAATCTAAACAACATAAAGACCGAATTATTTTTCAAATTCCGGTAATGCCTCTTATTTATAGTTTAATTATCCCAATTATTGTATTAGATGTTTGGGTAGAGTTATATCATCGTATTTGTTTTTGGGCTTATGGTATACCATATGTAAAAAGAAGTGCGTATGTTAAAATAGATCGACACAAACTATCCTATTTAGATTACTTTGAAAAATTAAACTGTATGTATTGTGGTTATGTAAATGGCTTGTTACATTATGTTTCTGCCATAGCAGGCGAAACAGAAAAATATTGGTGCGGTATTAAGCATAAAGCAGATCCTGATTTTCAAGAACCAATACATCATAAAGATTTTATTGCCTACGGTGATGAAGAAGCGTACAGAAAATTGTAATATTCTATTCTCTTGTAATAAGTAGATGTCTTAAATCAAGCACATCTCCTTTTCTTGAAATTAATTGAATAAAGTGAAATCCAAATTGTGTTTCAAATACTTCTGATATTTCTCCAGGTTTTAAGCTAAAGGCTACTTTCTCAAATTCAGGAACAAACATACCTTTGGTTACGTTTTTATATTGTCCCCCGTTGCTAGCAGAACCAGGATCTTCGCTATATAATTTTGCTAAGTTAGCTACGCTTTCACCACGCATAGCGCGCATACGATAATATTCGGCTAATTTTTTAGCATCTTTCTTTATAATAAAAACGCTACTATAACTGTTTGTAGTATGCGTTAAAAGCATACATAAAGGAAGAGTTAGGATAAGAAGTAATGTTTTCATAAGAATGCTTTATACAAATTTATAAAATGAATGTTTGAAAAGCCAGAAATTACATTTTCTTTTAGCTTAATTTATTTGTAACTTTAATAGGAGGTATTTATGAAGGATAGAACAAAAATAGCAGTTGAGATTTTTAATAAACATGCAGAGGCTTATCAGGCTAAATTTATGGATGTATCCATGTATCATGATTCCTTTGATTTATTTTGTAGTTATATTCCCAAAACTAATGCTGATGTGCTTGAACTAGCTTGTGGGCCAGGAAATATTACAAAATATCTTTTATCCAAACGCCCTGACTTTAATGTATTAGCTTCTGATTTAGCTCCTAACATGATTGCTTTGGCTAAAAAAAATAATCCTACCGCCTTGGTAGAATTATTAGATAGCAGAGATATTAGTAAATTACAAAAAGTGTACGATGCGTTAATGTGTGGTTTTATATTGCCTTATTTAAGTAGAGAAGAAACGAACGCTCTTATTAGCGAGGCTTATCATCGTTTAAATACTCAAGGTGTTTTATACCTTAGTACTATGGAGGATGATTACTGCAAATCGGGAATAGTCAAAAATAGCGCAGGTGATGAAATGTATATGTATTTTCATGAATGTGAGTATTTAATTGAAGTGCTTAAGAT
>JBBIUW010000493.1:0-2595 GCA_037440045.1 Sphingobacteriaceae bacterium | reverse complement strand
TTAGTATATTATTTTATAATCAGAAAAAGTTCGATATCCAAATTAACTGTCCTTCGTGTATTTACTTTAGGATTATTTGTAGCAAGTATTATATTTACTAAACAACATAATACTATATTAGAATTTATTAAAACGTGGATAACACCATTACTTGAATTAGCCTTAATTGCTTATATTATTTGGAAAATTCACAAGTTTCGATTAGTCAATAAAAATATAATTCATTTTGATTTTTTAATTCATACTCGTTTGATACTAGCAAACGTATTTGGTAATAAAAAAATAGCCAATGTTATTGCTTCTGAAATAGCAGTATTTTATTATCTATTTAATAAAAAATCAAAGAATCATTCTTTTCAATTTACTTCACATAAAGAAAACGGAATTATTATAGTATTATATACTTTTCTATTTATTTGTTTATTAGAAACTATAGTAATGCATTTTGTATTTGCACTGTGGAATACAACAGTAGCATGGATCTTTTCTGGATTAAGTGCTTACACATGTTTACAACTCTTAGCTCATATTAGAGCAATTTACAAGCGTCCAACACTTGTTACTGAAAATCAAGTAATATTACGTAATGGATTGTTAGGTGGCGATGTTGAAATAGATATTTCAAATATTGACAGAATAGAGTTAAACAGTAAAGAGATAATTTCAAAAAATGCTATCAGCATGGCATTTCTGAAATTAATTGAAAATCACAACACTATCATTTATCTTAAAGAAGAAGTTTTGATTACAAAGGCATTCGGCATTAATAAATCAGCAAAAATTATTTTGGCAAACATAGATGACTCAGAAAAATTTAGTGCTACAATCAATAATAAAATTAATTAAGAGTATGTCTCTCTTTTTCTTTGGTAGATTCATCAGCCGTTAATAATCCTTTTCCAAAGTTTTTTAAACGGTCATCGTATCTCAATTTCACACGTTCAGAGATAGGGATAGCATTACCTTCTTCATCAATACGCACAAAAGTCATATTGGTACTGGTTACAATTTCTTGCTCGCCAGTATATACATTATGCTTGCGCATTTCCATATATAAGCGTAAAGACGTGTTTCCGAAATTTACCACACGACCATATATTTTTAAAATGCTACCAACCTTTACGGCTTTTTTAAAGGTTAACTCATCTACTTTAATGGTTACCATACGAGGGGTATCACACAACTGCGATGCATAAGAACCTGCGGCATCGTCTAATAACGACATGATGCGTCCGCCAAACATATTGTTATGTATTCCTAAGTCAAATTCTTTGCAGATGTATGTTGTTATTAATTCCATTTTGTTATTTATGAGTTATGTATGATGAGTTATGAATTGTAATATTAAATATAATTTTTGTCACATCGAGTAGAAAATTCTGCCTCTTTGAATTTTCGTATCGAGATGCTTTTATTTCCTTCACTTCTCGATACAATTTTGCAAGAGGCAGGCGAAATAACTCGAAGTGACACAGCACTAATCTATAGTCCCGGCTGCTATGGTATTATTGGAGTTTTCGTTAATTAAAATAAAAGCTCCTGAGCTGCGATTATCTGCATAGCTATCAAAACTGATAGGTTCGGCTGTTTTTATTAATACCTTACAAATATCGTTTAACTTCATAGTTCCTTCGCTTTCCAAAGCTTTAAAGGAATGAATATCCACCTTGCCAATTACTTCTTTTACAACTGCTTTAGTTCTAAAGCTATTTTGTTGTAAGAGTATTTTTTGTCCTGGTATATAAGCTGCATTATCCATCCAGCAAATAGTAGCCGTTAATTCTTTCTCAGTTTTAGGTAATTGCTCGGTTGGCACAATGCTATTGCCACGGCTAATATCCACATCGTCTTTTAAATGTAATACCACTGGTGTGTTAGTTTCTGCCAGTTCTACTTCTTGTTGGTTTACTTCTATTTTATCTATAGTCGTTTCAATACCCGAAGGCAATACCGTTACCTTTTGACCTTTTTTATAGGTACCACTCATTACTTTACCTGCAAAACCTCTGTAATCGTGTAAGTCGTCTGTTTGCGGACGAATGACGTACTGCACTTGAAAACGAGACACGTCTTTTTGTTTGACTTCTGCAATTTCAATAGTTTCTAAAAACTCTAATAATGGTTTACCATTGTACCATTTCATTTTATCTGATGTTGTAACTACATTATCTCCCACTAAAGCGCTAGTGGGAATAAAAGAAATATCTTTTATCCCGATAGCCATCGAAATCAATTGTTGAGCAAAATCCAAATAATCTTTTTTTATTTGTTTAAATTTCTCTTCAGAGTAATCTACTAAGTCCATTTTATTGATACAAACCAATACATGCGGCATTCCTAATAGAGCTGAAATAATACTATGACGTTTAGTTTGATCGGTAATTCCGTTACGGGCATCTACCAAAATAATTGCTAAGGTTGCATTAGACGCCCCCGTGAACATATTACGTGTGTATTGAACATGGCCAGGTGTGTCAGCAATAATAAATTTACGTTTATCGGTACTGAAATATTTATAAGCCACATCAATGGTAATACCTTGTTCTCTTTCCGCTCTTAACCCATCTGTTAACAAAGCTAAATCAATATCTGTAT
>JBBIUW010000492.1:0-2597 GCA_037440045.1 Sphingobacteriaceae bacterium | reverse complement strand
AAAAAAGCTCCAAAAAAAGCAGCTAAAAAAGCTCCAAAAAAAGCAGCTAAAAAAGCAGCTAAGAAAAAGTAAGAAAAAAGGCTCGAAAGAGCCTTTTTTTTTGTCCTTCATTTTCCCTCCTTCTTCTTTCCCGAATTTTTTTATTACTTCTTCTGAATGACGCCAATACCGGGCAATTCACTCAATATTATTTTCCCTTCCTGAAATTCAATTCCCGTGAAAAGATCATTTTTTATTAAGAGCGGTCCGTCAAGATCCGCATAGTCTGTCAGTGGTGAAAGTTGTGCTGCCGCAGAAACAGCGCATGATGTTTCACTCATACAACCGATAAGTATTTTCAATTTTAATTTGCGGGCAAGAGTAATCATTTTTCTTGCTTCGTTTAATCCTGTGCATTTCATCAGCTTAATATTAATGCCATGAAAGCAACTGCTGATCTGTTCTATATCCTTTAGCCTTTGTATACTTTCATCGGCATATATTGGCAAGGGGCTTTTTTCAAACAGCCATTTGGAATCTTCTAAATTTTCTTTTGGTAAGGGTTGTTCAATAAACAATACATTCTTATCACATAACCAGTTTATCATTTCTAATGCTTGAAATTTATTTTTCCAGCCCTGATTGATATCTACTGCAATTGGTTTATCTGTGATATTTCTAATGGCTCCAACTACTTCTTTATCTTTTTCTCCGTTTAATTTTATTTTTAAAATTTTAAAACACTCAGCTTCTGCAATTTTTTGTTTTATCATTTCAGGCGTGTCAATTCCTATCGTAAATGAAGTATAGGGCGTTTCTTTCTCATTCAGTTCAAATAATTTCCAAACTGGTTTAGCGCTAAGTTTCCCTACCAGATCATGTAAGGCGATATCAATTGAGGCTTTTGCTGCTGTATTTCCGGGTGCTATCTCATCAATAGCATTTAAAATGTATTCCAGTTGAAACGGATCATGCTGATTGTTTAAAAACGTACAAACTTTTTTAAGAAACAGCATAACTGTTTCCTGTGTCTCCGGTAAATAGGGTGGTAAACATGCTTCTCCAAATCCGGTTTTCCCGTCATGTTCCAATTGTGTTATAACAATGGGTGTTGAAACTCTTATGCCGTGAGCGATTTTAAAAGGATGCTTAAAATATAATGTATGTGGTATATAGCTAAGTTGCATCTGTTTTTTTTACTAATGTAAATTAAATATCCAAAATTCTTAATAACTGTTAATTGTTTTTGGAATTTGTAATAGTTCTCTATTACATATATTATATATATTTGTTAAACCAAACAAAACAACCAATAAAATGAAAACATTATTTCTATTAGTAGCAACACCAGCTATATTATTTTTCGCAAGCTGTGGAAATTCAAAAAAGGACGATGCCACAACAACTATCCCTGGTATGACAGAACTTAATTTAAAAATTAATGGTAATCAGTTGTCCATTATGGTGCCTGATTCTACAAAAGGAAAGTGTGAAGTAGTAGAACAATCATGGGGAGCAACAGAAATTAAAGTAGGGAAGGATTTTCAAATTTCAATTACAGAAGGTGAAGGTGATATTGCGCTTACAAAGAGTGATATTTCCGGAAATGATGTAAATAAATTTAAACGCTTTGTTAAGGATGAGCCGAAGTTATTGTTTTGGGAGTCTCAGATCACTGACCCTGAATTCCATTTTTATACAATAGTACGACCTGGGAATGTTTCATATGTTATAGAGGATATCAAAGGGGAAATATTTAGTGATAAAGCAGTTCAGTCAATGGTGGATGCAGCTAATTCATTAAAGGCTAAAGATGCACCCAAGCCAAATTCATAATTAAACTTGATCGTATATTATTTAAGAAGCCTCACTGATTTTTATCGGTGAGGCTTTTGTTTGAGCGGATAAATATTGATTTTTCATATTTGAACCCGGGTGTTGAGTGAGCATTTATCCTAAATAAGCGATTATTAAGGACTTTTAAGGCAATGCATAAATTAGATTTATAAGTGTTTCTGAAACCCTTTGTAATTAAAGGCGTTAAAGCGTGTAGTTCTTAACTTATTGTTTAATGTACTAAAATCGGAGGTGTGTCATGAACACGCAACTAAAAAATAAAGTATTCGTTTGGATAAGTTTTATATTATTATTTATACAAACTACAAATGAAGCATACGCCTCGCATGCTCAAAGTGCCGACCTGACTTATAAATGCCTGGGTGGGAATCAGTATCAGCTCTTTCTTTCGTTTTATCGCGATTGTGCGGGAGTAGCTGCTCCAACAACAGCAACAATCAATCTTTCATCCGCTACCTGCGGCCATAATTTAAATACCACTTTAAATAGAATTGCCGGTACCGGAATAGAAGTTTCTCCAATCTGCTCTCAGTTAACAACACAATGCTCAGGTGGAACTTACCCGGGTGTTGAAGAATACAAATATTCTGGAATTGTTACATTGCCGGACTTGTGCACCGATTGGGTGTTCAGTTTTAGCCTATGTTGTCGCAATGCCTCCATAGGAACAATAGTAAATCCATCAGCAGAAAATATTTATATAGAAGCACATCTGGATAATCTTGATTTCCCTTGTAACAGTTCACCATCTTTTTCAAACC
>JBBIUW010000491.1:0-2608 GCA_037440045.1 Sphingobacteriaceae bacterium | reverse complement strand
AAAATTAGTATTTTAAATTTGTTTTTATACATTCCTTTAATATCAACTACTACACCTTTAGTAGAAAGAATTGATTTAAAGAATTTTTCGTCTAATTCTTTGTATTCTTTGTGGTTAACAGCTACAATAACACCATCATATCCTTTGGCTAGTTTATTTAATCCAAAGCCATATTCATGCTTTAATTCATTAGAGTCGGCATGAGGGTCAACAATCTCAACTTTAACACCAAAAGATTTTAATTCTTTAACGATATCTGCTACTTTACTATTACGGATGTCACTTACGTCTTCTTTAAACGTAGCACCCATAATTAATACTTTTGATTTTGAAATATTTTTTCCAGCAGCAATAATTTTCTTTACACAGTTTTTTGCTACATAATATCCCATACTGTCATTAACATAACGTCCACTATTAATAACGCGTGCATGATATCCTAAAGATTCGGCTTTGTATGTTAAGTAATATGGATCGACACCAATACAATGTCCACCTACTAAACCAGGAAAGAATTTTAAGAAATTCCATTTTGTACCAGCAGCTTCTAAAACATCATATGTATTAATGCTCAATTTGTTAAAGATGATAGAAAGCTCATTCATCAACGCGATATTAACATCACGTTGAGTGTTTTCAATGATTTTAGCTGCTTCAGCAACTTTAATACTTGATGCACGGTGAGTTCCTGGCTCCACAATAATTTCATAAGTTTTAGCAATTTCTTCTAAACTTTCTTTATCGCAACCTGAAACAATTTTTAAAATTTTTGTAATTGTATGTTCCTTATCACCTGGATTAATTCTTTCAGGAGAGTAACCAACTTTAAAATCTTTTACTGATTTTAATTTCGATTCTTTTTCTAAGATTGGAACGCAATCATCTTCTGTACAACCAGGATATACTGTAGATTCATAAACTACATAGTCTCCTTTTTTAAGAACTTTTCCAACAGTTGTTGAAGCACCAATTAATGGTTTTAAATCAGGTAAGTTATGTTCGTCAATAGGAGTAGGAACTGCTATAATAAAGAATTTTGCTTTTTTTAAATCTTCTAAATTATGCGTGAATGTAATATCCGAATTAGCAAAATCTTTTTTTGTTAATTCATTACTAGGGTCAATTCCCTTGTTCATCATATCAACGCGCTTAGCATTGATATCAAACCCGATTACTTTTACTTTTTTAGCAAAAGCTAATGCTATTGGCAATCCTACATAACCTAAACCAATTACAGCTATTGTAGCTTTTTTGTCAACGATGTCTTTATAAATTCCCATAAAATATATTTTAAATTTTTCTTATTTATTTTTTATTACAGATTCAGGACGTAATGCGTAAATACGCTCAATGATATCAACTACTTTTAATCCTTCTAAGGCGTTAGTTGTAATTTTTGTTTTTCCAGTGATGGTATCAACTACATTTTCAATTACATTGTGATGGTTGTTGGCAGAGCCTTTATAAGCACCATAATCATTTGCTGGATTGGTTTCTGCTAAAGTAGGCATCACGTAATCTTTAATATTACAAACATCAACCTGATCCATGTATTGACCACCAACTTTAATACTTCCTTTGCTACCAACAATAGTTAATGATGATTCTAAATTTTTATCATAAACTGCCGTAGAGTAGTTGATACTTCCCATGCCTCCATTTACAAAATCAAAGCTTACAAAGCCGCTATCTTCAAATGTTGTTGAGTTTTGGTGATTAAAATCGGCAAATTTTGCTTGAATATTTTTGATATCTCCAAATAACCAATACATAATATCAATCCAATGAGAGAACTGTGTAAACAAAGTACCACCATCTAAATCTTGAGTACCTTTCCAACCACCTGCTTTGTAATAACGTTCATCTCTATTCCAGTAGCAGTTAAGCTGCACCATGTAAACATCACCTATTGTTTTTGATTGAATCATTTCTTTTAACCAAACACTTGGTGGAGAGTAACGATTTTGCATCACGCAAAAAACAGTTTTACTTTGATCTAAAGCTTTGTATATAATTTTTTCGCAATCCGCTTTACTTAAAGCCATAGGTTTTTCTACAACAACGTGCTTATTGGCTTCTAAAGCTTTTAAAGCATGTTGGGCGTGTAAGCCATTGGGTGTACAAACGTTTACAACGTCAATTTCAGGATGATTTTTTAATAAATCTTCAACAGATGAATAAAATTTTTCAGTTAAAGTTTCTAATCCTAATTTTTCTTTTGGAGCGACATCACAAACAGCTACTAATTCACAATTTGGATTACGACGTACCATTTCTGCATGGCGTTTACCAATATGTCCTTGTCCTATAACTCCGAATTTAATTTTGGTCATGTTATGAAATTCTTTTTACTACATTATTTTCTAATTGGTAAACCTGACCACTTTCTTTACAAGTTGCTTTTCCTGAAGCATCAAACTCTAATCGATGTCCAAATTCACTCATCCAACCTATTTGTCGTGATGGATTACCAACCACTAAAGCAAATGCAGGTACAGTTTTAGTCACTACAGTTCCGGCGCCTATAAAAGCAAATTCTCCAATATCATGTCCGCAAACTATCGTAGCATTGGCGCCAATACTAGCACCTTTACCAACATGTGTTTTT
>JBBIUW010000490.1:0-2627 GCA_037440045.1 Sphingobacteriaceae bacterium | reverse complement strand
CAAATCTTCGATGTTGGGTTCAGCTAACCAAAATCCACCTTTGGGTTGAGAAACTAATTCAAAAAATCGTTTTCTCCAAATAAGGAAAAACAAACTAAAAATTACCCAAGACATTATATAGTAGATAATGTGCTTGATTTTATAGCCTAAAAATGATGCTTGTGATTTATCCTTTTTAAAAAGTAAGTTTTTATTAAATGCTAATATAAAAATCAAGATGAGTTGCGCAATAAAGAAAAGACTGGCAATGGTATGTAAATGAAAAATAATGGTATTAAAAATTCCAAGGAGTAGGGCTGATGTAAAATCTGCTTTTTCTATAAAACGCATAAAGGCATAAAGAGATAAAACGCAAAAAAGTATTACTAATCCATATGTTCTGCCTTCTTCAGAGAAGTAGTATAATTCATTGGACGTAAAAAATAATAAAATAGAGAATACCGCTGTTTGCCAATTAAAAAAACGATAAGCAAATAAAAAAAACACAGCACTTGCTAAGCTAACTGAAACGGCTGATAAAGATCTGAGAGCAGTTTCTGACTCTCCAAATAACTTCATCCAATAGTGAAGTATCATTAAGTATAAAGGAGGGTTTACATCATCTTTATAGTAATTTTTAATAATTTCTTTGATAGAATTTTTGGCAACATCAATACTGTATACTTCATCATACCATAAACTATTTTGACCAATGTTAAATAAACTTAGAGCTAAATAGCATGCAAATACAATGAATGCAATATGGTATTTGTATCTGCCAATAAAAGCTGAAATATTAAATTGACGAATAGAAGAAGAGCTTGTATTATTCATGAATTAAAAATATCTCAGACATAAACTAAATTAAACTAATTTTACCAAAATTAGTATTTTTATTTAACAGATAACCTTAATATGAGATTTACAGCATTAGTAAAAACTGCTTTTATTTTTCTTTTTATAATATTATTTGTTGCCTGCGGTTTTTTTGAAAATGAAAAAGAAACACTCTTAGAGAAAAAACTCTTTGATTTGGAATCCACAGATGGAGCTAAAAGAATAGAAGGAGATGCTCATTCTGGTAAATATTTTTCGCGAGCAGATAGTGTAGATGTTTACGGAGTGGGAACAATATACACTATACCTGATAGTTTAATAAATAAAACAATTAGAGTAAAATTTAATGGATGGGTAAGATTAGGAGATTATAAATCAGATAAAAAATATGCTTTTTCGTTAGAAGATGGTAAAAACACTATTATGGAGTGGGTTCAATTGGATTTTAGAGATTATATAGATGAACCAAACGAATGGGTACATGTGGAGGATGATGTTTTGTTTCCAGCTGTTTTTATTGAAAAGCCTGGAATGATTATTAAAACCTATTCATACAATTCGAGTGGCAAATCCACATTAGATTGTGATGATGTTGAGCTGTCATTTTTTAAAGTAGAGAAGCTTAAAAAATAATCTTGCAAATATTCAGGCAACGTATTTTTAGCCTAAGACAAAGTCTTTAAAGGAAATATATTACAGAATTACACCACTTGATATTTTTCCCGTTTTTTCACTTTTTTTCGTTATTTTCGCTTTGCAAAAAATTCACTTATTATGTTAGATAAAAATGGCATTGCTAAAAGAATAGCAAGAGAAGTAAAAGATGGTATGTATGTTAATTTAGGGATTGGTATTCCTACATTAGTTGCAAATTATATCCCAGAGGGTGTAAATGTGGTTTTACAATCTGAGAATGGAATTTTAGGAATGGGTCCTTTTCCTTTTGAAGGCGAGGAAGATGCCGATTTAATTAATGCTGGTAAACAAACAGTTACTTTGCTAAAAGGATCATCGGTATTTGATAGTGCTATGAGTTTTGGTATGATTAGAGCTCAAAAAGTGAACTTAACTATTTTAGGAGCCATGGAAGTTAGTGAAAACGGCGATATTGCTAATTGGAAAATTCCAGGAAAAATGGTTAAAGGCATGGGTGGAGCTATGGATTTAGTTGCCAGTGCAAAAAATATTATTGTGGCTATGCAACATGTTAATAAAGCAGGGGAGTCAAAATTGCTACCTAAATGTGAATTGCCATTAACAGGAATTAGATGTGTTAAGAAAATTGTGACAGAATTAGCTGTTTTAGACATACTACCAGAAGGAGGTTTCCGTTTATTAGAAAGTGCACCAGGAGTTAGCGTTGAGCAAATTAAAAATGCAACAGCTGGTAAATTGATAATTGAAGGAGAAGTTCCAGAAATGGTATTGTAATTTATGTTTGACAAAATAAAACGTTTGCTATGGAAAAGGAAATACATTTTTCTTTTTTTTGGATTATTCCTAATAGTCTTAACACAACGTTTTTTAAATGAGCGTCAAAACGGATTAATTAATTCTGTTTCATCTGATGGTTTAGGTTATTATTGTTACTTACCAGCAGCTGTTATCTATCAAGACTTTAATTATACTTTTTACGATAAGTCTGAAAATAAAATTAATTCGTTTTATCATCCAGTTTTAAATCCTTATAAAGAAACAAAAGCATTAAATAAATATTATTGCGGTACGTCAATTTGTTTATTGCCATTTTTTATAGTTGGTATTGCTATTTCTGCTGTTGCGGGAACTGAAATAAATGGCTACACAGATAC
>JBBIUW010000489.1:0-2630 GCA_037440045.1 Sphingobacteriaceae bacterium | reverse complement strand
GTTTTTTGGGAATGTATGCGTTAATTTGAAACGTTTTTTGATTTTACCATTTTTTAAATTGATTTCTCCTAATGTAATAATACCATCATGAAGAAAGGTAGTATAAAACTTATGTTTTACTTCATCAGAAATAACCAAAGGTTTCCAGTTTTTATAATGGTTGTATTCCATTACCTGTAGTTCAACTTCAGTATTATTAATTGAATATTGGTGGATTAGGCTATTTGGATGATTGAACACTGTTATGGTATCATTATTCAATAAAATAGGAATATATGCATCTGTATAAATTATTCTTGCGGCAAAATTGATGTCATCTTCTTTTCTTCTAGAAGCTCTTAAATCGTCTGCACTCACTCCGCCCATAGTATTATTTTCATCAGTATTACCATATTTAGCAGTTAATAAAGCTCCTTCATTTTTTAACATGTTAATTTTAAATTCATCACTAAAAACACCCAATCCACTTTTTTCTTTAGTAGTTTTATTAATTACAAAAAAAGTTTTAGTTTGTTTTTTATTTAATAAAGTTTCAAAATATAAATTATCATTATTGTTTAAAATGCAGGGAACTAGTAACGAGTCAAATAATCTGCGTCTAACATTATCTAACAAATTAAGACTACTATTGGTAATGTATATTTGATTTGTATGAAATTTACCAACTAAATGTATATTATTAAAACAATCCTTAAAAATGGATTCATAACGTTCTTCTTTTAGAGGTAATCTGCAAATTTCTTTACCATTTAAATCAATCAATTTAGCCATTTGTTGTTCTTTTAGCTCACCTAGTAGTAAAATATTATTTTCCATAAACTCGTAATCTAAAATATAAAACGAGTTATCTACGAGACGTTTAACTGGTTTTTCAGCCACAATGGAAACTTCCGAAAGATCAAGTGTTCTAAGCTTCATAGAAATATTTAAAGGAAATTTAGTGAACTGATTAATCTTTACTGTTTGCGATTCGTAGCCTAGTTTAGAGATGATTAAGATGACTGTTTTTTCTGTTGTTGATTTTTCAAAATATCCTTGCTCATTAGTCTGAAAACTAATATTGGTTTTAAAATCGGTAATGATGGCAAACCCAATTGGTTTTTTTGTATCTAAATCAATAATTTTTCCGTTAATGATTTTTGTACTATCCTGAGCGTTACTTGTTAAAACAACTAATAACAGAAAGAATAGAAAAATTTTATTTTTGAAAATAAAAGGCATAGCAAAATGAGCATGTACCTGGGGAAACGGACATACATAAATTTAGTAACTATTTTTTTATGTTCCAAAAAAGTGTTATGTTTTATCATTTTTATTTTTAATTAATATTTTTTTTACAATTCTTTTCTTTCGCCAATTTATCATACTTAGTTACAAAACCATTAAGAATTGCATTTGATTGATGTCAAATAAATTTATCGAGTTGTATAATCGTTTTTTAATCCCTAAAATATTCATTACCTTTACATTACTATGTCAAAGATTACAGTTGCAATAGATGGGTATTCATCGTGTGGTAAAAGCACATTGGCAAAAGCATTGGCTCAAAAGTTAAATTATAATTATATTGATACAGGAGCTATGTATCGTGCGGTTACTATTTATTGTTTACGTAACGATATTATTCACGATCAGGTAGTTGATAAGGTTAAGTTAATTGATTGCTTAAATGAAATCGACGTGTCCTTTATGTATAATACGGTTACTAAAACATCCGAAGTGTTTTTAAATGGGGAGCATGTTGAGAAAGAAATTCGCTCTATGCAAGTAGCTAATCACGTTAGTGCTATTAGTTCTATTAAAGAAGTGCGCGAAAAAATGGTGCTTTTGCAACGTGAGATGGGAAAAAACAAAGGGGTAATTATGGATGGTAGAGATATTGGCTCTCACGTATTTCCTAATGCCGAACTAAAATTATTTATGACAGCCGATAACGATGTGCGTACGCAACGTCGTTTAGATGAGTTGATGAGTAAAGGAGAACACCATAGCTTTGAAGATGTGAAACGTAATTTATTAAAACGCGATTACGATGACACTACCCGAAAAGAGAATCCTTTAATTAAAGCCGAAGATGCGGTGATATTAGATAACACCGATTTAAGTAAAGAAGAACAATTGAATTTTGTTTTGAAGCTCATTAATGATTTATTATTGACTAAAGACGAGTTTAATAAACCCGCTGCTAAACATTAATTTTTACTTTGGTTTATTACGATACAAATCCTTCATCGTTTTACGTAGCTAACGAAACCTATTGTTTGCAAATTGAACAATTGTTTCAAACGCTAAATGTGACTTGCGACGGTTATTGCAATAGCTGGGGCTTTGAGTTAAACGCTGCATATATTAAAAATAATATCAGTTTTGAATTCAGTTTTAATAAAGAAACCATTACTCGAAAAGGTATTGCCCCTCTAGATTCAGAGATTTGTGAATGGTTAGATGTAACTATTAGTTCTTTAAATAAAGACTATTTTCTGAAAATAAAAAAATCTAAGTTTAAACGCTTGTTTATGGCAAAGGAGTTTAAATCACTTGTAGAGTCTCCTTATTATTTTAGTAATAACATTCAACTTCAATTAAAGGATATTACTAATTGGTTGTCTTTATTTAAAAAATACGACATG
>JBBIUW010000488.1:0-2630 GCA_037440045.1 Sphingobacteriaceae bacterium | reverse complement strand
TAGCTTTAGTAATAGAACCTTCTACTTCATCTGTGTTTTCTGTTAATCCAGTTTTTTTAGGAGTAGATAATAAGCTAAATACTAATAACAAAATAGCTAAAGTCCATGTAGCTTTCTCAATAAAGTCGGTTCCACGACGAGCGCCCATAATTTGGTTAGCTGCTGAGAAGTTACTAGAGATTCCTCCACCTTTTGAATTTTGAACTAATACTACTAAGATTAGTAATACACATACTACGATGATGGCGATGGTTAAAATTGCTTGCATAATTTATTTGTTAGTTTTCAGTTTTTCTATAAGGGATGCAAAGTAAACACTTTTTTGTGGAAATTTCAAACTTAATATTTCATATGCACGAATTGCCTTAGAAATATTTCCTTGTAATGCATAAATTTTAGCTAAAGTCTCGGTTACCAAGTGCTCATTTTCCAATAAACTTTGCTTTGCGTCGGCTGCTGGCGTAAAAAACTTGTTGGTTCCAAGCTTAATTCTACCCGGATCTGATTCTATAATTTTATCAATTAATTGACGTTTTTCATCAAAATCAGCTGTTTTTTTGATATTTTCAGTCTTTTTCGGAACAATTTCGACATTTCCCTGTTTTTTAACAGGTTCATTTTTAACTTCTGTTTGAAATGTATGAGCCTCTTTTTGAATTGTTTTTAGCCAATCTGTAAACGAACTTGGTTCCTTAACCTCATCTTTATTTAATTCTGGCGTTTTAAGAACATCTGTCTCTACATAAGATTGGATTATACCTTTACTGATTTCTTGCTCAATATTTTTATTTAGTTTGTCTACATCAAATTCCTGAACAGGAACCTCCGTTTCGTTTTCAATTATTTTTACAAAATCAATTTCCTTTGTTTCTTTCTCTTCTTTTAATGGAGCTTCTGTTGTTGTTTGAGTAGTAACTGTGTTAACATAAATAACTTTTATTTCATTACTTGTTACACTTACAGGATTATGAGTTGTTTTAACTTCTGGCTCAACAATAGTTTCTACAACAGGGGTTTCATTTTTCACCTCAATAATCTCATCTACCTGTTTTACTGTTACAGGTTCTACGTGATGTATTAATTCATATAAAACCGCACGACTATTAACAACTATAGCAGCCTTGCGCAATTGTTTAGAATAATTAATGGATTGAAATTTATGTAACCCTTTAGTATATAATAAATGAGCGCTTTCAAAAAATGGATATTCATTAATTAATACTTCTAAATCTGACAGCTGCGACTGCTCTATATTAAAAGGCTGTTTAATAATATCTATAAATTGCTGTTGCTGCATTATTACCAATTATTAAATGCTTTGTTAAAAATATCTTCTGTTAATTGCCTATTTATTTCAGTAAGTAAGGCGTCTTCTTGAGAAGAAATAGCTTCAGATGCTTTAAAATCAGCAAATCTGCTGAAGTTTTGGTCGAAACTTTTCGTTTGATCAAATTTATTACTATACTTCACATTTACTGTAATTGTTAAACGATTACTAGCTGCTTGATCATTACTTTGAATGGCCACTGGTGCTATATTATAATCAACTATAGAACCTTCAAATTTCAAATCACCATTTTGCTTCATGAGTGATAAATTAGTTTGAGTAGAAACCACATCTCTTAATTTTTCGGTAAATTTTTGGCTAATTGAAGGGCCTCCCAAAGTGGTATTATTTACAAAAAAATCAACCGATACCGTTTTTGCTTCAACAGGAATTGTAGCTCCACTTAAGGAAAATCTGGGCTTACAACTGTCAAAAGACAAAGCCAATACAACTAATGCGAATATGTGAATGATACGTTTCAATTAAAATAATAGGATATAAATTTAGTGTTTTTACCCGAAATGCTTTAACTAAATACTGATAAATGGCTTAAAATACCTTATTCCATCATCGGTTTTATGTTTATAACCTTCATATTTTCGGGATTAAAGTATTTTTTACAAATTTCAGTTAAATGCTCGGCTTTAATCGTTTTATATGATTCGATTGATTGATTATACTTTTTATAATCCATAAAATAATATTCGGCAAATCCGAGTTTATCTGCAATAGCCTGATTTGAAAAATTTTGGAAGGTTTGATTGGTTTCTAAATTTTTCACATAATTATCTATCAATTCTTGCTCAATGCCTTCGTTTATGATATCGTAAATTTCTTTAGATATCACTTTTTTTACTTTGGCATTTCCCATTTGAGCCTGCATGATTACATCAAATGTGGCTACATTATTATAAATTCTTGAATCGTCAGAAATAGATTGAATAGTATAAGCTAAATTACCTTTTTCTACAATGCTATTGTTTAATATGGAATTTGAATTTGAAAACAATAAATCTCGTAATAAATTAAATGCATAGTAATCTGCTGTTCCCACTGCTGGAGCTGGAATAACATAAGAATATATTTGAATTGGATAATCAATGGTCATTTCTTCAACTTTAGGAGCAAAGGAAAACAAATCTGGTTCTGTTTTTTTTGTATTTAAAGGCAATTGTTTTTTTATGCTACCAAAATAAGTCTTGGCAAATTCAAACATTTGTTCAGCTTTTACATCTCCTACAATAACCAAATAAGCATTATTTGGACTGTAATATTTATCGTAAAAATCCTGACATTGTTTAGT
>JBBIUW010000487.1:0-2634 GCA_037440045.1 Sphingobacteriaceae bacterium | reverse complement strand
TATTCTTTCAAAAGCGCCGGGTATCATTGTTCAGAATGATGATGCAAACCAAATCTACCCAATGCCTTTATGGGCTCACGAAAAAGATGAGGTTTTTGTAGGCAGATTGCGCAGAGATGAAACGCAACCAAAAACTTTAAACATGTGGATTGTATCGGACAATTTAAGAAAAGGCGCTGCTACTAATGCTGTTCAAATAGCAGAGTATTTAATTGAAGCCAAGTTGGTGTAATTTTTTGTCACACTGAGCGGAGTCGAAGTGTGCTGACATAAAAAAAGCTGCTGTACCCATCCCCGTTTAAAGTACAGCAGCTTTTTTGTATTGGTTTAAACTAAACAAAACCTATGATAAAGAACTGATATAAAATTAATACCTAAACCAGCCATAAAAAACCACAAACTAATAAGTGGTCGGTTTTATTTGATAAGTGGTTACAATTTAAAGGATAAATGGAATTAAAAAGCCCTTCTGCTATCAATCAGAAGGGCTTTCTTACTCTGGCTTGTTCACTAAACATGATTTGTAGTTTAAAACCAAAACCACTCACAATACAAATCGAATCAAAACCAAGGCAAAAGTAACTTAACAAAATTAAGTACAGAGGTTAAACCAATAACTGTAGTTATTTATTTAATAAGTGAGTTGTATTTTAAGAAAACTGATGTTATAAAAAACCCCTCTGCTATCAATCAGAGGGGTTTTGTTTTTGTTTAAAACGCGGAGTTGTTTAATTAAATCGCTCGTATAATCAGGTCTTTTAGAATGAAACTAATTTTACACCTATGGTAAATGGATATAGTTCCGGACCTTTTCCGTTTTCAAACAAAGGGGTTAATGCATAATCAGCATACAATGTAAAATTGTGGTATCCAATACTTGCGTGAGCATTTACTCTTAGTGGGTTTAAATTATAATCATCTTTTCTAATAACTTTAATATCCTCAGAATTTTGAGTTCCTATTTGGCGTGTTCTCGAACCTATTTTATAACCACCAATTACTCCAAATGCTAAATGAAATGCTTTTTTAGGATTTTTATTCGAGTTAAATTCAATTAATAAAGGAACATTTACAAATGTTGTTTTTAATCTGTTTTTTCTGTAGTTAAACGTATTGGTAGAGTCAATTACACCGTATGTATAATTCGTATCAGCATTTAATTTGGTTTTATTACTAAATTCATATTGATTCCATTCAAAGCCAATTCCAGTAACAAGGTTTATGTAGTTTTTGTAGATATGAATATTTTTTTGGAAAGGATTTAATTGAAAATTTAGCGATTTACCATAATTCAAAGCCATATATTCTTGCCCCTTTGGCATAGCAAAGTTTCCGCTAGATAACCAACCATTTACGCCCATTCCAAAACCACCCCAATGATGAAATTCATCATCATCATCTTTTGATTTCACAACAGTATCCGAATCTTTATCCTTGTTGATAATGATGTATTGTTTTTTTCTAAAGTTAATGGAAGTGGTATCTTTTTTATCACCTGATTTTTTGGCTATGTCATCGCCTACAACCTTTGCAATGGATGAAGAACTTGATGCTTCGGCGCTTACTTCTGTAGGTTCGCCTTTAAATTTAATATTACTTGATCCTGTGGCGTTGGCATTTATTTTATTGTTAGCATACACTTTTGCAGAAGAAGCTCCTGATGCAGTAATGTTTGTAATATTTGAATTTAATTTATAGGCTTTTAATGCCGATGCTCCACTAATTGTTCCGTATAAAGTTTCGGTATTCCCTTCTAAATTTACGGATGAAGCACCGCTTTGCATAACGTCAACTATTTTTGTTTTTACAGTAGCCACAACATTACCTGCTCCCGAAACATCAATAGATAAACTATCCGCTAATAGTGTGTTTGCTGTACTTAATTTTGATGCCCCGCTACAGATGACTTTTGAAAGTGTATTACCGCTAACGTATACCTTGTATGAATGAGTAAAACTTCCTTTTGCTTTGATGATTAAAGCATCTCCTTCAACGGATGTGAAAATATTATTGATTTCGCTTTCATCAGCTATTACTTTTAATGCTAATGTATCGCTTTGGGTATAAATAACAGTTGTAGCTCCTGATAATTCAATTTGTTTAAATGGTTTTATTTCTCTTACCTGAGTTGTTTGTGCTTTAATTGCTAAGGAGCTAATTAAAATAATTGAGGATAATATAGTTTTCATATGTTTATTTTATAGTTTTTATAATCTTTTCTGCAGATTTTATACATAGGACGCACCTCGTTACAGAAAAGTTACAGCTAACTAAAAAATAATTTAGAAAAAATGAATTTCCTTTATTTATAAAGGAAAGGTGAATGCTTTTAATTGCTCTTTACCCAATTTGAAATATCTGAAATAACCTGAAATTCAACATTACCTTGTTTATCATATTCGGTAGGAGTAGCTTTACCTTCTCCTTTCATAAACAAATGGTTGAGGTTGGGATACGATATGAATTGATTTTTTGATTTTGAAGCTAAAGCTTGTTTCCATAATTTAAAATCAGTCATAGTTACCTGATAATCCCTTTCTCCTTGTAACACTAAAATCGGTTGTTTTATTTTTTTAGCAACCTGAACTTGATTATACTTAACTATAGATTGCCAGTACACAGATTCCAAGTTTA
>JBBIUW010000486.1:0-2635 GCA_037440045.1 Sphingobacteriaceae bacterium | reverse complement strand
GTTCAGGACTAGGCACTCCAACATTTAATTGGAATTTTGGTGATGGTCATACTTCTAATAATCAAAATCCAAATAATGTTTTTACAACAGGAACTTATACGGTAACTTTAACTACAACTTCTGGTTCATGTACAGCAACCGCAACTGTCGTAATTATTGTGGAAGATGGATTAACACTTGAAATACCAAATGTGTTTACTCCAAATGGAGACAATACAAATGAAGTTTTTTCTATCAAGTCAACTGGTGTAAAGGAAATTACTTTACAAATATTTAACCGTTGGGGTCAAAAATTATTTGAATTTACTGGGCCTAAAGCCTCATGGGATGGTCTAACACCTTCAGGTGCTAAAGCTCCAGAAGGAACTTACTTCTACTTTGTTGAAGCAACAGGTTTTGACGGAAAAGAAATAAAACAAAATGGTTCAGTCAATCTTTTTAGATAGATTTTTGTCAGTTCACACACAATAAAAAAGGTCTTCAAATTGAAGGCCTTTTTTGTTTTAATTTTAACAAATTATTTTTGGAATATTCCGCGAACTAATAGGTATATTTTGTAACTTTATCGCTATATAAACATATTTTATCAGACATGAAAAAAATAAAAAGAGTGCAAGCCGTATTTTTAATTTGCTTTTTTAGCATGAGCCTATCTTTATTTTCTCAAGAAAATAATAAAAAACATAACGATGCAACTATTCAAAATGCATCAAAAAAAAGTTCGTCTTCTGAAGACTCTCAATTAAAAACAAAAGTTTCAACTTCACCTGCATCAACGATAAACAACAATGTACAACCCCAAGTTGATACTCAGGGAAAAAGTTTTCAGTTAGATGAAAATGACGCATATCAGGGAAGAAAAGAAGAGTTTTTATCACAATTAACTGTGAAAGAACTCCCTTCAGATTTTCCAAAATATGAAAAATGGATGGGTGTTCGTCATTACAATGAAGCAATTACTGATTACTACAAAAAACATTTAGATATTTTGATCCCTTCT
Source organism: Sphingobacteriaceae bacterium (assembly GCA_037440045.1). GTDB lineage: Bacteria > Bacteroidota > Bacteroidia > B-17B0 > Aurantibacillaceae > UBA4416. Next base: position 1,635 of record JBBIUW010000486.1, on the reverse strand, counting down.
GTTAGACAAAAGATAAGTCAAATTCACTAAAGGTTACGCTTAAAAAATTGTGCTTCTTTTACAAAGTTAATAACTACCAAATAACAACACATGAATTCAAAAAAATTACTATCATTTTTCTTCTTAATGTTTTTTACAATAGGTGCATTTGCACAAGGAACATTATGTTCTAACGCTACGCCTTTTTGTACTGCTATTGGAACACCATTTACTTACCAAAATGTAACTGGTTCGGCTATTGGACAAGTAGGGCCAAACTATGGATGTCTTGGTTCTGAACCCCGTCCATCATGGTTTTATATAAAATCGTCGGCAGCTGGAGCTATGACATTTAGTTTAACGCAATCAACCACTCCAGGAGGAACACCAAATATTGATGTGGATTTTGTTGCATGGGGTCCCTATACAGCTGCTAGTTTTCCCTCAGCTTGCTCTAACTTAACAGGAGGTTGTACAGCCAATCACACCTGTACTGGAAATATTCAAGATTGTAGCTATAGTTCTGCCGCAACAGAAACAATGACTTTAAATGCAACTGCTGCAGGACAATATTTTATTATCATGATTACTAATTTTACCGGCACTGCTGGTTTTATTACCTTTACACAAACTGGCGGTCCTTCTTCTGATTGTTCTATTACTTGCCCAAGTGTAATCTCAGGTGATGGATTTACATTGACTTCGGGACAACCTCTGCCATCAGTATTATCATGTGATGCTCCCTCAATACCTCTTTACGCATCTGATAATTCCCCTTTTGGTGCGCCAATTGTTCCTGGAGTAATGTTTCATTTAACAACAACAGCAAATTCAACTTTCTCAATAAATGTTAATTCATCATCAGGATCAACTACAACACTTGGTCCTTTAACCCCTACAACTAATATCGACTATCAGTTGTACTTTATGAATCCTACTAATACATATACTTTTAGTTTTTGTGAATCTAATACAGCTTATGCAAATGTTCCATATTCAGTAGTTGATTTGGCTAGTGGTACAACCATAAATTATGGAACATGGGTTGATGATGGAGTATGTCAATCTGTCGTTATTACACCAGGAACAATAAAAGGAGCTGCTACATTTACGGCATCTTGCGGGACATGTGTGACGACAAGTCCTAATGGAGCAGGAAGCTTTAATCCTTCTGTTGCAGGAGTTGGTACACATACCATTACATATTCTTTTGATCCTGGAGCTCCATGTACTCCTTATGTATTTTCTAAAGTTATTACAGTTGTTTCTTCCACTGACACATCTGGAATTACAAACACAACAATATGCGAAGGTTCATCAGCAACATTAACTGTAAGTGCAAACCCAACACAAACATTTTCAAACACTACAAGCTATACGATTCCAGATGGCAGTGCTACAGGTATATCCTCACCTATAACCGTTTCAGGAATATCTGGAAATGCGGGAGCAAGTTTAGTATCTATTAATGTAAATATTACACATGCTTACGTTTCTGACATTAAATTATATTTGGTATCACCTTGCGGATATACTATTGCTTTATCTCAAACAAATGGTGGAAATGGTGCTAACTATACAAATACAACGTTTTCCACCAGTGGCACCTCTATTTACGCAGGAACACCTCCTTTTACCGGAACATTCAGACCAGAG
>JBBIUW010000485.1:0-2639 GCA_037440045.1 Sphingobacteriaceae bacterium | reverse complement strand
TTTGTTCTTGTAGTAACCTAACACATGAAATGATTTTTGATCTTTATCATCTAAATCTAAATACGGGCATTTTTGTTCAACAACAAAAACTTCGGCACGTAATTGTAAAAGTTGATACAATTCAACATTGCTTAATTCTTCAAATGTTTTGGTTGTAAATGAGATCATTAATATCTGTCAATTGATAATAATACTAATGTGCAAGCCTCTATAGCTTCAATACCCTTGCTTTCTGCCAGAGCTTCAAATTCAGGATTTTCTGTACCAGGATTAAAAATAATACGTTTTGGTTTTAATGAAAAAATATAATCCATCCATGCCGTTTGAATATCAGGACCAACGTACAATGTAACTGTATCAATGTTTTCTAAATTAGGTTTATCTGTGATGATATCTAACCCATTTATTTGCCCGTTTCGGATACCAATTGGAAACACAGTTTGCTGGTGTTGTTGTAAGCTAATAGTGGCTTTATAACTATATCTATCTGCGTTTGGAGAAGCTCCAATAACTACGGTTGGTTTATTTTTCGACATAATTTAAATCTTTTCCAAAGGTTTCTTCTAAGAAATAAAGGGCAATAAAACCAAGACTAATAATAATAGCGCCGGTAATCTTAGTAGCTAATAATTTATCTACATCTAGCACAGATATCACTAAACTTAATAATAATGAAATTAAAATTGTAGAAGCTCTTACAAAATTAGGAGCTGTTGTTGTGGCAGTAGCTCTGATATTAGTACCAAATAATTCGGAAGCAGTGCTTATAAATACAGCCCAATAACCAGTAGCAAAACCAATAAATGCTACAATAGAGTAAAATACATTTACTGAAACCCCTCCAAAAACAAAATATAAAATAACGCCAACCACTGTTAATGATAAGAAAAGTGCAAACGATTTTTTTCGTGATTTTAGTAATTGGCTTACTAATCCAGAAACTATATCTCCAACGGTAATACCTGCATATGCATACATGATTGATTTGCCTGCTGTTATTGATTTTTCTGGTAGTCCCATCATTTCACTGAGTTCGGGAGAGAACAATACTAATGTACCCATTACATACCATACTGGTACTGTTACAAAAATGATACACAGGTATTTTGTGATACTATGCCTGTTTGAGAATAGTTGTAACATATTTCCCTTTTTAATATTTGCTTCCTGTTTAACTGCATGAAACATTCCAGACTCGAATACACCAATACGAAGTAATAGAAGAGCTAAGCCCATACCACCACCTAAATAAAAAGAATAGCGCCAATTCGTAATAACTTCGCCCATAAAGCCAGCAACTACTGCTCCAAAAACGCCAATAGTGGCAACTATCATAGTTCCATAGCCGCGTTTTTCTTTACTCATACTTTCACTTACTAAAGTGATACCCGCTCCCAATTCGCCAGCTAATCCAAAGCCTGAGATAAAACGCAATACAATATATGTATCTGTGGAATGAACCATGCCGTTTAAGATGTTGGCAATAGAGTAAACTAAAATAGAACCAAATAAAACAGAAAGTCTTCCTTTTTTATCGCCTAGTATTCCCCAAAAAATCCCTCCAAATAACATCCCAGCCATTTGCCAGTTAAGAAGTAATTTGCCATAAATAAGATTCAAGGATTTTTTTACAGCCTCAGAAATACCAGGGTACTGTTCAGGAAGAATATCATTTAAACTATCAAAGCGTTCTACACCAAACAGCAACAAATCATAAATGTCAACAAAATAGCCTAAAGCGGCTACAATAATTAATTTATTTATATTTTTAGTTTGTGGCATAAGAATATTAATTTTTAAAGTCGTAGACTTTGCTAGACTGCGATTGAATTAAATAAACTTATCGCCTTTTTGAACTTTAACGTCGTTTACAAAATTTCTGATTTGTTGTTCATCTTGTTTTTTACAAACCATTAATACTCCATCAGATTCAACTACGATATAATCTTCTAAACCCTGTAATACAACTAATTTGTCTTTTGGCACATGAACTATGCAGTTATTACATCCGTATTGAATGACATTTTTTCCAACAAGTGCATTACTGCCTTTGTCGTGTTTAATATGTGTGTATAATGAGCCCCATGTTCCTAAGTCGCTCCAGCCAATAATAGATGAACGCACGTAAACATTTTTTGCTTTTTCCATGACACTATAATCTATAGAATCATTTTTACAAACATTATATGCTCTAGTAATAAATTCTTTTTCCTTAGGTGTATTGTAATACTCGTTTCCTTCTTTAAATAGAGTTGCTAATTCTGGATCATGTTGTTCGAAAGCAGAAATAATGTTTTTTGTACTCCAAATAAAAATGCCACTATTCCATAAAAATTCACCAGTTTCAATAAAAAACTTAGCAGTATCATGATCTGGTTTTTCGGTAAATGTTTTTACCTTAAACATACGCTTGTCTTTTTCTTCAATTGGAGAGTCTATAAATTGGATGTAGCCGTAACCAGTGTCAGGTCGAGAAGGTTTAATACCTAATGTAACTAAACAGTCTTCGCTTTTTGCTTTAGCAAAACATGATTTAATTGCTTTAGTAAACGTATCTTCTTTTGTAATTAAATGATCGGATGGCGCCACTACAGTAATGGCTTTGGGGTTTAATTTATGAATTTTATAAGAGGCGTAAG
>JBBIUW010000484.1:0-2643 GCA_037440045.1 Sphingobacteriaceae bacterium | reverse complement strand
TATATACGGATGATTTTTTCTGAAATTACACGTTTATTAAATCATTTATTAGCCTTAACTTGTCATGCTATGGATGTTGGTGCGCTAACTCCCATGTTGTGGGGTTTTGAGGAGCGAGAAAAACTTATGGAATTTTATGAACGCGTTTCTGGAGCACGCTTGCACGCAAGTTACGTGAGACCGGGAGGTGTTAAAGAAGATTTGCCGTTGGGTATGTCGGAGGATATATATATGTTTATTCGTCAGTTTTCTAGTCGGATTGATGAAATGGAGGAAATGCTAACTAATAATCGTATTTGGAAGCAGCGTGTTGTTAATATAGGGGTTGTGTCATTTAAGGACGCATTAAACGCCGGTTTTACAGGTGTTATGTTACGAGGGTCAGGCCATCCGTGGGATTTGCGTAGATCCGTTTCGTACGAGCAATACGATAAAGTTGATTTTGATATACCAGTTGGTACAAAAGGCGATTGTTACGATAGATACTTAGTTAGACTAGAGGAAATGCGACAAAGTTTACGCATTATATATCAGTGTTTAAATCAAATGCCAGAAGGCGAGGTAAAAATTAGTGATAATAAAATTACACCCCCTACTAGAGAGTTGATGAAAACTAGTATGGAGTCGTTGATACATCATTTTAAAATATATACGGAAGGTTTTTTGGTTCCTCAAGGAGATGTGTATGTTGGTGTAGAGGCGCCTAAGGGTGAATTTGGTGTATATTTGGTGTCAGATGGGTCAAGTCGACCATACCGTTGTAAAATAAAAGCACCTGGTTTTACACATTTGCAAGGGTTGGATATGATGGTTAAAGGTCATATGATTGCTGATGTTGTTACCATGGTTGGTACACAAGATATAGTTTTTGGTGAAGTAGATCGTTAGACTATCAAATTACAATAGAATTTATAAATTAATTACAAAAAAATGTTTACAATGAATTTACTAACTACTTTGAATTTAAAAGCGCTTTCAAAATTAAAATTTACGCCAACAGTAGCATCTATTTTGCATGAAATGGCTGTGAATAAGTTTCAAACAACTGATAAAACTATTGCCAATTCAGTAACAGCATATTCATTAGACAATCGTGCTGAATATAGGTATGTGGTGCGAATAAAAAGATTTCACCCTGCTGGACGTCTAGGAAATGGTTTGCAACAATTTTGGACACAGACGTACTTTATTAAAAAAGTATCTATTAAAGGTACTATGATTTTAGATTTACTTCTGTATATAAAAAATAGAATTGATGCAACTTTGACTTTTAGACGTTCGTGTCGTGAAGGTATTTGTGGGAGTTGTGCTATGAATATAAATGGCTATAATACGTTGGCGTGTTTAAAAGAACTCCCACGTTTCACTTTAATAGAAAATGGACAGCAGTATTGGAATGCGATTGATAATGTAACAAGTATTGATGGTACTCCGTCAATGGATTTAGAATTATGTACAACCTCTGCGTTGCGCATAAGTGGCTTACCACATGCACGTCCATTAAGAGATTTAGTACCAGATATTTCTTTTTTTTATAAACATTACCGATCAATAAGTCCGTGGTTAATAAGTACTGCCCGAAATGATGTGTTATTCAAACCACAGACTAGTAAAAGTATTCAGCCTAATTATGAAAATTATCAATCAATTGAAGACCGTGATAATTTAGATGGTTTGTATGAATGTATTTTGTGTCTGTGTTGTAATCATTCTTGTCCTAGTTATTGGTGGAATTCTGACGTATACTTAGGCCCAGCCGTTCTTTTACAAGCATACCGTTGGATTAGTGATAGTAGAGATGTAGCCGGTTATTACAGAATTCAACTATTATCCGAAGATATGAAATTGTATAGTTGTCATGCTATATTGTCATGTTCAAAAACATGTCCTAAACATCTAAATCCAGCGGGTGCTATATCTGCCATAAAAGAATTGGATCATATGCACATAAATTATAGAGAGAAATATTTTAATGATTATATGCGGGAACATTCCGATAAAACCCCTGCACCTATGTTTTCATTTGTAAATTAACTTTATACATTAACAATTAGAAATGAAAGGATTATATCAAGCCCATCCATATCATTTGGTTAACCCAAGTTATTGGCCACTATTGGGAGCTTTATCTGGCTTTTTGTTTACTTTGGGTACAGCAATGTATCTACATTCTTATTTTTTAGGTAAATTGATGTTTTTTATAGGTTTAGGCTATTTAGTGTTTACAATGTATATATGGTGGAGAGACGTTATTGATGAAGGTTTACAAGGACATCATACTAGTTATGTACAAACAGGTTTAAAATATGGTATGATTATATTTATTGTAACAGAAATTATGTTCTTTTTAGGATTTTTTTGGGCGTTTTTTCACTCAGCTTTATCTCCTACAGTAGAAATTGGTTGTGTTTGGCCACCAAAAGGTATCGTAGTATTTCATCCTTTTGAAATCCCATTGATTAATACAATGTTGTTATTGTTATCAGGTGTTGCAGTTACTTGGTCACACCATGCAATTGTTGAAGGTTATTCTGAAGAAGCCATTATGGGATTAATCATCACAGTTTTATTAGCATCTGTGTTTACAGTTTTCCAAGGATATGAGTATTTGGAAGCTACTTTTGATATCTCAGACGGTATTTA
>JBBIUW010000483.1:0-2643 GCA_037440045.1 Sphingobacteriaceae bacterium | reverse complement strand
CCTTTGCTGCTTAAGCGTAATCTTACCATTCCTGGCGAAGGTAAATAGGCCAAACCTATTTGTTTTTCGGCTAAGCCATCTTCCCAATCACTAATTAACTCTGCTAAAAAACTTTCGCCAATTCCTTGAGTTAAAATTGTTTTATGAAAAATAAAAGGCAATTTAAATCTCTTTTTCAATTCAGGAATAACATCTTCTGTAACCATTGCTTGCATTTCGAAAGGAACGCCTGGCATTGATACATAAATAGTATTGTTCTTTTCTATCCACATTCCAGGTGCTGTTCCATTTTTATTTCTAATAACCAAGCATCCTTTTGGAACTTCTGCTTGTTTTCTGTTTAACTCTGTGAGCTCCTTATTTCTTTTCGAAAAAAATCCTGTAACATCTTTTAACACTTCTTCATCTATAACTAAATCTGTCTCAAAATAGTCGCAAAATGTTTTTTTAGTAATATCGTCTTTAGTTGGGCCTAATCCTCCGGTAATTAAGACAATGTCTGCACGTCTACTGGCATCAGCAAAAGCATTTAAAATAGCATCTCTGTCATCGGCAACAGAACTCATATGAACAATACTTACCCCAATCATATTTAACTGTTGAGCCATCCAAACAGCATTAGTGTTAGTAATTTGTCCTATTAATATTTCGTTACCTATAGTTAAAAGTTCAGCGTTCATATTATCTTTGGCAATATATTTGTAAAACCAAGCGTAAATTTAAAATTATATTATGAAAATTAAATCAATTCTATTAACAACCATCTTATCTGGTTGTTTAATGTCAAAAGCTCAAACGTTAAATGGATTATGGAATTCAGCTAAAGATGCGGCTGTTACAAATTCAACTACTATTATAGATGCTGCTAAAACAAATACTACTACTGCAGGTGTTATTAATGCTGCTGAAAATGTTTTAGGTACTAAAACAGGAACAGGATCTGCAACTCCAAGCTTAACCAACGATGAAGTAATTAAAGGATTAAAAGAAGCTTTAACTGTTGGAACAAACAATTCTTCTGGATTAGCTGCTAAAGCCGATGGCTACTTAAAAAATCCAAAAATTTATATTCCATGGCCTGCTGAAGCAAAAGACATGAGAGATAAATTAATTAAAATGGGAATGCAGAAAAAAGTTACTGAGTTTGAAACATCATTAAACAGAGCTGCTGAAGAAGCAGCTAAAAAAGCAGCACCTGTATTTGTAGATGCAATTACTAACATGAGTATTGGTGATGGATTTGCTATTTTAAATGGGAATGATACCGCGGCTACTCATTATTTAAGAGAAAAAACTACGGCTCCTTTAAAAGAAAAATTTATGCCAACTGTTAAGGAAGCTGTTGCAAAAGTTAAAGTAACAAGCTACTGGAAACCATTAGCAACTGCTTACAATAAATTACCAGGTGTAAAAAAACAAAATCCTAACTTAGATGATTATGTTTGTACAAAAGCTGTTAACGGCCTAATGACATTAATCTCTGATGAAGAAACAAAAATTAGAAAAGACCCAATGGCTCGTGTGACAGATATTTTGAAAAAAGTATTTGGATTTAAAAGTTAATAGATACTAAACATCCTAAAAAGCCATTTGTTATAAAGCAGATGGCTTTTTTAATGGAATAAAATTCACATCTTTATTGAAAAAATAATACAATGACTTTAAAAGAACGATATGATGGTGTTATAAATTATTTTAAAACCAATGTACCTATCGCCGAAACAGAACTTCATTACACTAACCCGTTTGAATTAATTGTGGCAGTAATACTCTCTGCACAATGCACGGATAAAAGAATTAACCAAGTCACTCCAAAATTATTTAAAGATTACCCCACGCCTGAGGCCTTAGCTGCTGCCAGCTCAGATACCATTTTTAGTTACATTAGAAGTGTAAGTTATCCTAACAACAAGGCCAAACATTTAGTTAACATGGCAAATATGTTATTAAAGGATTTTAATGGAGTAATTCCCAGCGAAATAGACCAATTAGTAAAATTACCAGGAGTGGGAAGAAAAACTGCTAATGTTGTAGCTTCTGTTATTTACGATAAACCAGCTATGGCAGTTGATACGCATGTTTTTAGAGTATCAAATAGACTCGGACTAACCAAAGCAAAAACACCATTACAAAGCGAGCAACAGCTAATAAAACATATACCAGAACAATATGTTGCTACAGCGCATCATTGGCTAATATTGCATGGTAGGTATACCTGTCTTGCCCGAACACCAAAATGTGACGAATGCAAATTAACAGAATGGTGCCAATATTTTAAAACAAAAATCATAAACAAAAACTATCCTCATTCGTTATCTCATAAAAAACCAGATTCAATTAAATTAGAAATAACAAAAGATAAAATGGCAAAAACTACTTCAGTAAAAAAAACAGTAAAGGTTGAGAAGCCTGCTGCTCCTAAAAAAACGACTGTAAAAAAAGCAGTAACCAAAAAAGCAACTCCGGCTAAGGTATCAAAATCTGCTGCTGTAAAAACAACTGCTAAAAAAGAAACAAAATTTGTGGCTCATTCTACATCACTAAAAGTTGGCGATAAAGCACCAGCTTTTTCTGCGAAAGACCAAAATGGTAAAACGATTGCCTTAAAAGATTTGAAAGGTAAAAATATTGTGCTTTATTTTT
>JBBIUW010000482.1:0-2652 GCA_037440045.1 Sphingobacteriaceae bacterium | reverse complement strand
GGCTATTTGGATGAAGTAAAACATAAGTTTTATACTACCTTTCTTCATGATGGTATTATTACATTAGGAGAAATCAATTTAAAAAATGGTAAAATCAAAAAACGTTTCAAATTAACGCATACATTCCCAAAAAACATTAAAGTAAAAAATGGGATTGTGTATTATCTATATAGGTTAAGAGATAGCGATGATAAAATGTCTATCTATTCACACGTTATTGAATAACTGAATTTTTCTAATTATCTAAATAGTATTTTTTAAATATAAATTAATCATATATTAAAGTATGCAAACGTCAAATACTAATAATTTCTGGAAATATGATAGCGCTTATTGGTTTAAAGAATTAAGGAGTAATGCAAATGGCTTAACACAAAATACCGCAGATGATATATTAAAAAAAACGGGCTCTATAAAAAAAGGGAAGTCTGCACTTTATAAAGACAGTATGCTTTTATTAAGTCAATTTAAAAGCCCGTTGATGTTATTATTAATTGGAGCGGTTATTTTATCTGCTTTTTTAGGCGATACTTCTGATGTATTTATTATTTTATTTATTGTTTTATCAACGGGTATTTTAAGTTTTTTACAAGAACGCAATGCTGGAAAAGTTGTTGAAAAACTTCAATCTATGATTGCTTTAAAAAGTACTGTATTAAGAGAAGGAATAGCTCAAGAAATAATTTCTTCTAATATTGTTTCAGGTGATATTTTATTATTTAAAGCTGGTGATATGATCCCTGCTGATTGCCTTTTAATTGAAGCTAACGAGTTACATGCTAATGAGGCAAGCTTAACAGGAGAGTCTTTCCCTGTAAGAAAAGAAGTAGCAGTACTTGACGAACAAACCGAATTAGCAAAACGAAGTAATTGTTTATGGGAAGGAACAAATATTGTGAGTGGCACTGCCAAAGCTATTGTTATTAATACAGGGAACAACACCGTGTTTGGAAGCATTGTACAAAGTGCAACATCAAACATTGAAAGTACTTTTGAAAAAGGAATTAAAGATTTTGGTTTCTTTTTAATGAAAATAACACTCGTACTTTCTGTATTTATTTTAGTTGTTAATTTATTAAATCATAAAAGTGTTATTGAGTCTGCTTTATTTGCGTTGGCCTTAGCAGTAGGTATGGCTCCTGAGTTATTACCTGCCATTACAACTATTGCCATGAGCGCAGGGGCTAAACGCATGCTCGAAAAAAAAGTGATTGTAAAAAAACTATCTTCTATTCAAAATTTTGGAGAAGTGAATTTACTGTGTACTGATAAAACTGGAACCATTACCGAAGGAGCTATTGTAGTAGATAGTATTATTGATAGTTCAGGAAAAGAAAATGATGAAGTTAAAAAAATGGCCTATTGGAATGCCATATTTGAAACTGGCTACTCCAATCCTATTGACGAAGCCCTGAAACAATTAAATATGGGAGAGATGAAACTGCCTTTCAAAACAGGCGAAATACCATATGATTTCATCAGAAAACGATTAAGTATTGCAGTTGACACAGGTTCTGAAAAACTATTAATTAGTAAAGGTGCATTTACTCAGGTTACTGAAATTTGTAGTAAAATAAAACTGGCAGATGGAAGCATTGATACGTATTCTAATCACCAAACTAATGTAGAACAGCTATTTGAACAATATGGAATGAAAGGCTTCAGAGTCATTGCCATTTGTTACAAACCCATTACTCAATCAAGTATTAGTAAAGAAGATGAATGTGAAATGATTTTTGCTGGATTTATCTTATTACAAGATCCTGTAAAATCTAGCATTATAAATACGATTCAAAATCTGAAACAATTACAAGTTGATTTAAAAATTATAACTGGTGATAATAAAAACGTTGCTCAATCAATAGCAAATAAAATTGGCATTAATCAGCCTGTGGTTATGACAGGAAAAGAATTACTAGAAATGAGCCCTGAAGCGTTAATACAACGTGCTCAAAGTGTACATATTTTCGCAGAAGTGGAGCCACAACAAAAAGAACGTATCATACAAGCATTACGAAAATCATTTACCGTAGCTTATATGGGAGATGGTATTAATGATGTTTCTGCTATTAATGCAGCTGACATTGGCATATCAGTTGAAAATGCTGTTGATGTTGCCAGAGAGGCAGCTGACTTTGTGCTAATGGAAAAAGATTTAACTGTTTTGTTAGATGGTATTAAAGAAGGAAGAAAAACATTTGCTAACACATTAAAATACATTTTCATTAATACGGGTTCTACCTTTGGTAATATGTTTAGTGTAGCTATAGCCTCATTATTGTTGCCATTTTTACCAATGCTTCCAAAACAAATTCTCTTAACTAATTTTATAACCGATTTTCCTTACCTAACTATTGCCTCTGATAATGTGGATGAAGATCAAATAAATAAACCTGGTAAATGGAATTTAAAATTCATCAGAAACTACATGATTATTTTTGGTATTCATAGTTCGTTGTTTGATGTGATAACCTTTGTAACTCTTCTTTTTGTTTTAAAAGTAAAAGAGTCTGCTTTTCAAACAGGTTGGTTTATAGAATCCATTTTAACAGAATTATTTATTCTATTTATCATTAGAACTCATAAAAACTTTTTTAGGAGTCAACCTGGTAAATACTTGTTTATATTAAGTCTATTAGGCTTAGTTCTAAC
>JBBIUW010000481.1:0-2662 GCA_037440045.1 Sphingobacteriaceae bacterium | reverse complement strand
TTTATCGGAAGTGAATGTAAAGCAATTGGAGTTGGTGGACGAGTCGCAGACTCAAATTGTAAAAAATTTGAAGTTAAACTTCAAAACCTTAGGTAAAAAGTGCGGTAAGCACATGAAAACAGTTCAAGCTTATGCAAATGATAATGGTGCTTTAATTATATCTGGAATCGAAAAAAACGGACAATTTAAAATGAACGTGGAAGGTGATGAAATCGTTTTAGAAAACGAAGATGTGGAGATTATTCCGGTTGACATTCCAGGTTGGAAAGTAGTAAATAGTGGCCAAATTACAGTGGCTTTAGATGTTACATTAACAAATGTGTTAAAAGAAGAAGGATTAGCTCGTGAATTGGTAAATCGTATTCAAAACATGCGTAAAGACAGTGGTTTAGATGTAACAGACAAGATTTTGGTTAAAATTCAACAAAATGATGCGTTGGATACAGCCATTCAAAATAATTTAAACTATATTTGCGCCGAAACTCTGACAGGAGATTTACAAGTGGTACAAAATTTGTCCGCCGCCACCGCAAGTTCTGTTGAAGTTGACGAATTGGTATCTACCCTTATTTCTATAGAAAAGTTAAATTAAATTTTAAGTAAAAGAATATGGCAAAGAAAATTGTAAAACCTGCTAAGAAAGCTGCAAAACCAGCTCCAAAAAAAGCTGCTGCAAAACCAGCAAAAAAGGCAGCAAGTAAACCTGCTCCAAAAAAAGTAGTAAAACCTGCTCCAAAAAAAGCAAGTAAACCTGCGCCAAAAAAAGTAACTAAAGCTCCTGCTAAAAAAGTAGTAGCTAAAAAACCAGCCCCAAAACCAGTGACTAAAGTACCAGCAAAAAAAGTAGCAAAAGCTACTAAACCAGCAAAACCTGCTCCAAAAAAAGTTGAAAAGAAAGCGGCAAAGCCAGTTGTTAAAGCAGCGGCAAAACCTGCTAAAAAAGAAGCTAAAGAAGTTGCAAAGCCTAAAGTAGTTGGAAAACCAATTGATGCAGTTGCTAAAAAAGGTGCAAAACCTTCTAAAAAAGGTGCAAAACCATCTAAAAAAGGTAAAAAATCTGAGGACGACGAGGATGATGATATGGAAATTGAAGAAGAAGAGGAGGATGATTCTGATGTAGATGTAAAAGATGATTATGAAAAACCTGAAGATGATGATGATGCTGTTGTTGATTTAGATGAAGCTCCAGTATTAGATTTAGAAGGTGGTGGTATTCCTTTAGATGATGATGATGATGATGAGATTCCTGAAAAACGCGGACGTGGTCGTAGAAAGAAAAATGAAGGACGTTCTGTAGGTTCTGAATCGTATATCAGAAATCGCCCTTTACATATTGATATTACTAAACCGTTAATTAAAAAACCTCAAGCGGCTCAACCAAAACCTTTTGTAAATACAAAAGATGACAGAAGCCGTTATTCTGATAAAGAATTATTAGAGTTTAAAGAGTTAATTATCGAAAAGTTAAAAGAAGCTCAAACGGATTATGATTTGTTAAAACAAACATTATCTAACGCAGATAATCACGGTACAGATGATACATCTCCTTCATTTAAATTATTAGAAGATGGATCTGATGTATTATCAAAAGAAGAAACTGCACAATTAGCAATTCGTCAAGAGAAATATATTGTGAATCTTAAAAACGCATTAATGCGTATTGAAAACAAAACGTATGGTATTTGCCGAGTAACTGGTAAATTAATTCCAAAAGAGCGTTTACGTTCAGTGCCGCATGCAACATTAGGAATTGATGCTAAGTTAAATCAATCAAGCTAAATAATACTACATTCAACTAAAAGGTTATCTTTGCAAGAAGATAACCTTTTTGCTTTTATAGGCTATATGCTTAAAAAATACAGACTTCCCATAATTACTGTGTTTGCAGTGTTGTTTATTGACCAGTGTATTAAGTTATACATTAAGGCCAACTATCCTATTGGAGAAGTTCACCGTTTTTTTGATTGGTGTAGAATTACATTTACAGAAAACCCAGGTATGGCTTGGGGGTTAGAATTTGGTGGCGATTATGGTAAATTAGCTTTAAGTTTATTTAGAGTGGTTGCTGTAATAGCTGGTGCCTTTTATATTAAAAAAATTGTAAATGAAGGAGAGCATAAAGGATTTATCATTTGTGTATCCTTAATATTAGCTGGCGCATTAGGTAATATTTTAGATTCGGCTTTTTACGGATTATTATTTGGTCCAAGTTCTGAATATGAAGTGGCTGCTTTTATGCCTGCAGGTGGTGGTTATGCACCATTTTTAAAAGGTCACGTGGTTGATATGTTTTATTTCCCAATTTACGAAGGGAATTTTCCTCAGTGGCTTCCTATTTGGGGTGGCGAACATTTTGAATTTTTTAATGCCATTTTCAATTTTGCAGATATGGCAATATCATTTGGAGTAGGAATTATATTAGTGTTTCAAAAAGTATTTTTTAAACATAAAGAACCTCAGAAAGAAACTATGGTTGCTGAAGAAAATAATATAAATCCTCCTTCACAGTTGTAATAAAAATAAAGATTATTCGTTGTTTAATTAGTTTTGAAAACAACGTTATACATATTCATATTCTGTTTATTATCGGTTCATCTATTATTCTCACAACATAAAGAAGAGAGTGGTGTTAATTTACCTAAGTTTTATAAAAACAGAATGC
>JBBIUW010000480.1:0-2665 GCA_037440045.1 Sphingobacteriaceae bacterium | reverse complement strand
TTAATCCGGGTTCTGAGCAAATTCGTTACACCATTGAGCGTGATGGTTTCTTAAACGTATTTGATGAGTGTGGTGCAGTTGTGTTTACTAACGCATGTGGCCCTTGTATTGGTATGTGGGATCGTATGGGTGCAGAAAAGCAAGAAAAAAATACCATCGTTCACTCTTTCAATCGTAACTTTGCTAAACGTGCAGATGGTAACCCAAATACATACGCATTCGTAGCTTCCCCTGAAATTGTGTCAGCTTTAGCTATTGCTGGTGATTTAGGATTTAATCCATTAACAGATACTTTAACTAACGAAAAAGGAGAACAAGTAAAATTAGATGCTCCAGTTGGTGATGAATTACCAACTAAAGGTTTTGCTGTAGAAGATGCAGGATACCAAGCTCCGGCAGCTGATGGAAGTAAAGTTCAAGTAATGGTTGAACCAACTTCTAAACGTTTACAATTATTAGATCCATTTGCAGCGTGGAATGGTGTTGACTTTAAAGGCTTAAAATTATTAATTAAAGCTAAAGGTAAGTGTACAACAGATCATATCTCAATGGCTGGTCCATGGTTAAAATTCCGTGGTCACTTAGATAACATTTCAAACAACATGTTAATTGGTGCTGTTAATGCATTTAATGATAAAACAGATAACGTTAAAAATCAATTAACTGGCGCTTATGAAGGTGTTCCTGTAGTTCAACGTCAATACAAAGCTCAAAACATTGGGTCTATTGTAGTTGGTGATGAAAACTATGGTGAAGGTTCTTCTCGTGAGCATGCAGCTATGGAGCCTCGTCATTTAGGTGTGAAAGTGGTATTAGTAAAATCATTTGCTCGTATTCACGAAACAAACTTAAAGAAACAAGGTATGTTAGGAATTACATTTGCTAATCCTGCTGATTACGATAAAATTAAAGAAGACGATACAATAGATGTATTAGGCTTAACTTCTTTTACTCCTGGTGTACAGTTAACAATTGCGTTAACTCACGCAGATGGTAGCAAAGAAGAATTTAAAGTGAACCATAGCTACAACGCTCAACAAATTGAGTGGTTCAAAGCTGGTGGTGCTTTAAACATCATCCGTGCTTCTGTAAAAGCGTAACACGAAGATGGTCACGCTGAGCGTAGTCGAAGCGCAGCATCTAACAAATAAAATAAAAACTCCCTCTGTTGTTTAACAGAGGGAGTTTTTTGTTTTGCTACAATTTGTAGCTATCATAAGCTATAAAATAAATTACATTTACTATATATTTTGAGATTATGGCTAATATAAAATTATTTGAAAGTAAGCGTATTCGTTCTGTATGGAACGAAGTAGAAAGTAAATGGTATTTTTCTGTACAAGATGTAATTGAAGTTTTGACTGACTCTACAGATGTTAAGCAATATGTAAAAAGGATGTTGAGCTGAGATGAGTTGCTAAAAAGTAACTGGGGTACAATTTGTACCCTAGTAGAAATGGCTGCTGCTGATGGTAAAAAAAGAAAAATTCAAGCGGCTGATACCAAAGGCTTATTAAGAATCATCCAATCCATACCATCGCCAAAAGCAGAACCCTTTAAACTTTGGTTAGCTCAGGTAGGCTCAGATAGATTGGATGAAATTGAAAATCCTGAATTGGCAGCACAAAGAACCAGAGAATTGTATAAACTGAAAGGTTACTCAGAAGATTGGATTGAAAAGAGAATGCGTAGTATTGCCATCCGAGAAGAGTTAACCGATTCTTGGTAACAAAGAGGGGTAAAGGAGCAAAAGGAATATGCTATTTTGACTTCCGAAATATCCAAAGCAACCTTTGGCTTAAATCCAAAAGAATATAAGAATGTAAAAGGGTTGAAAAACCAAAATTTACGTGACCATATGACGGATTTGGAATTAGTATTTTCTATGTTAGTAGAAACTTCTACTAAAGCTATTGTTGATACAAAAAATCATATTGGATTTACAGAAAATAAAAAAGTAGCCAAATAAGGTGGTGATGTGGCAGGAAGCGCAAGAAAAGATTTAGAAAAGAAAACAGGTAAAATGGTTGTTACTTCAGAAAACTATTTACAACTCAATCAAAAAACTAAGAAGAATTTAAAGTAAACCATTGCTATAACGATCAAAAAAAATGTTGGTTTAAAGAGGGTGGTGCTTTAAATATTATCCGTGCCTCTGTAAAAGCTTAATTTCTGAAGGCAAGCCTGTCAGTTCGAGCGAAGTCGAGAACTAAAAGGTGTTTATTATAAACCTCCCTCCAGGATTTCGAGAAGGAGGTTTTTTGTTTACATTTACATATGCTTTTATTTAAAAATAGTATTTTTCTTATCATTTGTATTATAATGCTGTTTTCATGTAGCTCTAATGAAAGTCAAAAACTATCAGGCGACACTCAAAAATTTGATACAATATCTCAGAATCTTAAAGCAGATACTACAACTGTTTATTTACATTTATTAAAAAAATTATTCGTAATCGGTGATTTTGATGGTGATGGAAAAATAGATACGCTTTTCCAACATACTTATTCTTTAGTTAATCATTCTGAAATTGATAGTGCAGCAGATCCTTTTAAAAACGAATGGGATACAGTTGTGAATTGGTATTATAGACAGCGCTCTGAAATTTACATTAGTTTTAAAAAAAATAATATGGATACCTTAAAATTAGGAGAGGGAAAAGGCC
>JBBIUW010000479.1:0-2669 GCA_037440045.1 Sphingobacteriaceae bacterium | reverse complement strand
AAGCCCTGTAAAATCTAAATTAACTGAGTTTAAAAAATCGTAAATATCACTTCCACTAATTTCTATCGGAACTCCAGCTTGCAAACTAATAGGCTGCCCTTTAAAAAATGGCTTTGTGCTAATGGTGTAACCGTTACCTTCCAACCTCATAGCTAAACGCACATTATAAGTTGGCTGGGTTAAATCTTTTTGAAGTAATATTACTTTTAATTTTTCGTTACCAGCTGTTGCATAATCGGGCAAATAACCACTATATGGTGGTATTAATTGTACGTTTAACTGTATAGGGTAATTTTGTTGGGCATGTAAGCAATTAAAAAATAAAAATGCAAAATTTAAAAGTGCAATACGAAATATGTAAGATAGTTTTTGTAAACGCATATATTTAATTACCTATAATAAAGGGTTTGCCTTGGGCATCATACTCTGCTATTACCTTAAAAATATAAGTTCCTGCTTGCGGTGCATTAAGGTTAATGTTTAGCGAATTAAAATCACTTTCGTAAAACGATTGCCTGTAGAACTCAGTACCAGTTGCGTTATAAATAAACACCGCATAACTTTGTTTTTTATACAACTTTACATCGGCAGTAAAAGTTCCTGTATTAGGGTTAGGATAAAGGGTAATACTTTCAATACCATTATTATTTGTGCCATTAGCATAAGTGGTATCAAAAGGAGTAATAGTTATAGTTTTTGTTATAGCAATTTGGCAAGTACCAAAAAAGGCTTGCATAGTAACAACAAACGAGCCACTGGTAGCACATAATATATTTGGGCTAAACATATTGTTTACATTTTGTATGGAGCAAGGGCTACTAATTGCCCATTGAACCGAGTCGGGTTTTGGTTGGCTAATATCAACAGCCACAATACTATCGCCATTAAATTGATTACTACTAATTAAAAAATTAGGTTGTGGCGCTGAGCTGTTGGCTGTTATAGTTGTGCTTTCTGTTTTAATACAACCTAGTGCATCTTTAATTACAAATTGATGTGAACCATAGGCTAAATTAAGAAATGATGGATTGTTAGTATAAGTGGCACCACCATTAATAGAGTATTGATAAGGAGCAATACTACCGTATGGATATAACACGATTGAACCTAAACTTGCAGGGTTGCAGGGTTTAAAAGCTTTGGTACTATCTTGTAAAGGACTTGGCACGTTTACAATCATCGAATCTCTTCCTACACAACCTACATTATCTGTAATAGTTATCATATACTGTGTGGTATCTGTTGGATTAACTGTTGCAGAGCCGGAACTAAAATTATAAATAAAAGGTGGTGTTCCTCCTATTGGAGTTGCCCCCAATAAAGCATTTGAGCCATTACATATTAAAGTATCACTTTTTGCGTCAATAATTAGCGTGTTGTTTTGTATTATATTAATAGTTGTTGTTTTAACGCAGCCATTAGCAGGATTGTCAGCCGTTAAAGTATAGTTTCCAACAGCAGTAACGGTTGCAGGATTAGGACTCGTAAAAGACGATGGACCAGTCCAATTAAGGTTTGCACCGAATGTATTGGTTGTGCCTGTAATTACTGCTAAAGATTGCGAACAGTTAAAATCATAATTTCCGGGAGCAATACCAACATTAGGTAATGTTTTATCCTCAGTAATAACAATAAATGGGTTTGGTGATGATTGACAGCCGTTAACTGTATTAGTAGCTATTGGCACTAAAGAACCCGGTGCATAAATCTTTACAGAATCTATATTAGATGGAGTGGTTGTAAAGCCAGATGTAGAATAAGTCCAATCAATAACAGTATTAGCAGTATCACTGCTCGCTTTTACATACATGGTATCTGCTAAGCAATTGAGCGTATAGGATGCTGAAGGCGTTGTTATATTTGGTTTGCTTTTTTGTTCAGTAACCGTAAAATTAGTGGTGTAAGTACAAGCAGGAAATTGTTTTTGATGCGCTTCAAAAGTGTAAATGCCACCATTGGAAATAGGGCAAGGGTTTGAATTAGAAGTGAAACCCGTGAACAATAGTTTAAAAATCAATGAGTCAAGAGGATTAATAGTAGTTACACTTAAACTAATTGAATTTGATAAACACGTTAAAACAGGTAAAGGACTTGGTAATTTGGTGTTTGGGGCAATAGAAGTTATTTTAAATGGACTTACAAATGTACAGGAAGTACTAGGATTAAACGTTGTTAAAACATAAGTACCTGTATCGGTTACTATTGTTTTATTTGGTGAACCAGAAACTACTCCTCCCTTATTCCAAGAATAATTTAAAGTACTTGGAGAGGTTGTTACAATAGTATCTCCATATTTAAAACAAGATTTTGGAGTTGTAATAGAGGTATTTAAAACCGGGTTTGGATAAACATTAACAAAATAGCTGGCAGAAGGAATTGTATACCCACATCCTGAACTACCTTGAACAATTAAGTTACCAGAAGTAGCATTACCTCCAAAATTTAAACTTACGGTTGCTGTACCATTACCTGTAATTGTAACACCTGTTCCTGAGTAGAACCAATTATACGAAGCCGCTTCATTGACTATATTAGCTTTATAAATTACATTATTAGTACCCGGACAAATATTTGTATTAGTTGCTAAAAACGACATACGTTTGCGAGGATGTAGGCAGTAGGGATCTCCATAATAACCGTCTTTGCCTTGATTAGCAACTCCTCTTGGG
>JBBIUW010000478.1:0-2670 GCA_037440045.1 Sphingobacteriaceae bacterium | reverse complement strand
GCTCTTCCGATCTGCCCATTGTATTTTGCTTTTATCTCATCTACTTTTTTAACTGTTGATAAAGCTAAATCATAAACTTTCGGCTTTTGATCTTCAGAAAGGCTCACTTCGGTATTTAATCGATCAACATGTTTTTGAGCGCGTTGTTCTGGAGTTAATTTTTGTTTAGATGCTCGTTCTACTTTGTTGTTTTGATCTGTTTGAGCTGTTACAGCAGTTGATAGTGTAAATAAGCAAGCTACTAAAAAGATTATTTTTTTCATGTTGTTGAGTTTTAATTTTATATTTTATTTATTTTTGACTTTCAAAAAGTAAACCAGTTTAATGGTTTTGTGTTAAATTATTAAAAAAAATTACTTTTCCTTTTTATCAGTTAATTTTTTGTCTTTGGGCTTATCTGCCACTTTTTGTTCAGAATTTACTTTACATACTTTACAAGCTTCATAACCTTGTTTTTTTGCTTCAGCTAACTCTATACCTTTTTTGCCTGTTTTAACTACATCGCAATTTTTTGCATGGTATTTTTTGCCGCTTTCAGTAATGTAAACGGTTTGTGCTTTTAAGTTTGTAGTAATACAAAAAAGAAAAACAGAAAGGATAAAAATTATTTTTTGTGATTTCATGTTTGTTTTATTTTTAATATTGAACTTTTGGGATAATACCTCT
Organism: Sphingobacteriaceae bacterium; assembly: GCA_037440045.1. GTDB lineage: Bacteria > Bacteroidota > Bacteroidia > B-17B0 > Aurantibacillaceae > UBA4416. The sequence goes on along the minus strand of JBBIUW010000478.1, from coordinate 2,004 downwards.
AATTCCCATATCTACAGGTAACTCTCCAATTTCAGGCTGATAATATCCGTCATGAGTAATTTCTGTCCATTCAAAGCTTTTGTTGGTAGATAATGATACCGTAATAATAATGTCTTGAGTTTCTGTTCCTGTTATGGTTAATAATTGATTAACGCTCGACATATCAGTAAATTGTGCTGTTACAACACAACTTCCTGCTGGAATTGGAGAGTTTGCAAAGTTAGGATTTACAACTGTTGTTGCTCCTGCAGGAGCTTGTCCATCGGCAGTCCAATATCCATTATTAACTGTGTAACCAGGTATATAGGTTTCAAAGCCCCAATATCCTTGTGGATGATTTACACTAGGACCACCTACATTTGCAGAGGGAACATAATCTTTGTCTTTAATTTTATATTTAGTAACATAGGTTCTATATCCTACAAATGACGCTATTGTTCCAGTTCCTATATGATTACCAGGAAGCGTGTTTGTCTTGTAAGGAATATCATAGTTTTGGTAAGATAACGATAAACGTAACCACTTATAAGTACCTGGTGTTACTTGACTTAAAAGAGTTGAATAAAAAATAACATTTTCTCTCACAACTACCGACTTGCTAAATTGAATAGCTGTTGTGCCTCCTGCAGCAGTTTCAGGTGCATGATATAAAATATTTCCAGCCCCTAAGGCAGTTGAATCTTTTTGAGCTAACTCTATATAATGAGCGGCCATTTGATTGAATTTTGGAGAATAGGCACCATGACCAGAAGGAATAGAAGAGGGGTTTCCAAAATTATCTAAACGAACTTGTGTAGAGTCAAATTTAAATTTAAAAATTAATCGCGGGCCTGTTCCTGTTGGTGTCCAAACAGTATCAGGGTAGCCATCATCAACAACTGCAGGTACTGGAGTTTCAGGTGTTACTTCATCTTCTGTTTTCTTTTTGCAGGAAACTACTATACCGCATACAAGCATTAATGCAATTATTTTTTTCATTTTTTATTTTGTTTAACGAAGATATAAAAAAATAGTATTCTACAAAACAGAAAACCCTCCTTAAAACAGGAGGGTTTTTACATTTAAATAAGATGATAATAAATTATTCTGCTGGCTTTTCTTCGTTTGCCGCCGCCGCCGCATTGGCTGCTAAATTTTTTTGATTTTCCTCTGCTATATCTTTTGCAAATGGACGTTTTCCAAAAATAGTTTCCAAATCTTCTTTAAAAATCACTTCTTGTTCTAATAGTTTTTCGGCAAGTTGTGTTAATTTTTCTTTGTTAGCTAATAAAATGGTTTTGGTTCTTGCATAAGCAATATCAATCATTTTCTTTACTTCTTCATCAATTGTTTTAGCTGTGTTTTCGCTATATGGTTTACTAAAACTATATTCACTTTGTCCTGAACTATCATAGTAACTCACATTACCAATTTTATCATTCAATCCATAATACACAACACTAGCATAAGCCTGACGTGTAATTTTTTCTAAATCGCTTAAAGCTCCCGTAGAAATTTTCCCAAAAATAATTTCTTCAGCTGCACGTCCACCTAATGTTGCACACATTTCATCCATAATTTGTTCGGTGGTGGTAATCTGTCTTTCTTCTGGTAAATACCATGCTGCTCCTAATGAACGACCACGAGGCACAATCGTAACTTTTATTAAAGGAGAAGCGTATTCACACATCCAACTAACAGTAGCGTGTCCTGCTTCATGAAAAGCAATCACACGTTTCTCGTCAGGAGTAATGATTTTATTTTTCTTTTCTAATCCGGCAATAATTCTATCAACGGCATCTAAAAAATCTTGTTTAGTAACTTGTTTCTTATTTGCTCGCGCAGCTATTAATGCAGCTTCGTTACAAATATTAGCAATATCAGCACCGCTAAAGCCTGGTGTTTGTTTTGCTAAAAATTCAATATCAACAGTAGCATCAATTTTAATTTTTTTCAAATGTACTTTGAAAATTTCTTGACGTTCAACAACATCTGGCATGTCAACATAAATTTGTCTATCAAAAC
>JBBIUW010000477.1:0-2672 GCA_037440045.1 Sphingobacteriaceae bacterium | reverse complement strand
TTTTACTGAGCCATGGTTGGGTGGTAAAAAACCAAATTCGTTAAGTGTATCTGCTTTTTATTCTTTGTTTAATTCAACGGGGCAAAAAAAATACATAAAAGACTCTGAAGGCAATAAAGTTATTAATCCAAACAGAAGTACGATGACTATTATTGGAGGTTCTGTAGGATTTGGTAAACGTTTAAAAAAGCCAGATGACTTTTTCTCTATTTTTACAGATTTGAGTTATAATTATTATGAGTTGCAAAACTATCCTTACTTCATTTTAGCTAACGGTTATGCGAATGATTTTAATGGTAAAATCAATATTTCTAGAAATAGTGTGGATGGACCAATATTTCCTAAAAATGGTTCTAACTTTTCGTTCTTAGCTCAGTTTACTCCGCCATATTCTCTTTTAAATGGTAAAGATTACTCACATCTTACAGCGGCCGAAAAATATAAGTTTATTGAATATCAAAAATATAAGTTCACAGCAGAATGGTTTACTCAATTAACTAATAAAAAAGGTGGCGAAGGAAAAGAAGCAAGAAATTTAGTGTTGAGAACAAAAATAGGCTACGGTATTTTGGGAACATATAATAAAAAAGTGGGAGTTTCTCCGTTCGAAAGATATTATATGGGAGGAAGTGGTTTAAGTGGATATCAAAACTTTGTTGCCCGTGAAATTATTGCTTTGAGAGGGTATACAGATAATTCATTGTCGAGTTCAAGTGGTGATCCTCTTTGTGCTAGATATACGATGGAATTAAGATATCCAATCTCATTAAACCCACAAGCTACAATATTTATTTTAGGATTTGCTGAAGCTGGTAATACTTGGGCTAAATACAAAGATTTTAATCCATTTCAAGTTAAACGTAGTGCCGGATTTGGTTTAAGAGTGTTTTTACCAATGTTTGGATTATTGGGCTTAGATTATGGTTGGGGCTTTGATAACATTCCTGGAAACTCAGGTTCTGGTAATGGAAAAGGGCAATTCCATTTTACACTTGGAGCACAATTAGGAGAATTGTAGACTAAAAAATGTTAATTGCTAAAATAAATGTATCTTGGCACACGTTATGTTTAATCACTAAAAAAATTATAACAGTATGAAAAAAATAGTTTTATCATTCATCGCAATCATCTTAGTTTCATCAGTTTCATTTGCTCAAAAAATGGGATATGTTGATACAGATTATATTCTTTCAAATATTCCAGAGTATAAAGCTGCTCAAGCTGAAATGGATAAAATATCAGTAGACTGGCAAAAAGAAATTGAAGCTAAGTATGCTGAAATTGACAAGCTTTACAAGATATACCAAGCCGAATCGGTTTTATTAACTGATGATATGAGAAAGAAACGTGAAAACGAAATTATTAATAAGGAAAAAGAAGTAAAAGATTTACAAAAACAACGCTTTGGGGTTGATGGGGAATTATTTACAAAACGTATGGAACTTGTAAAACCTATCCAAGATAAAGTTTATAGTGCTGTAAAACAAGTAGCAGAAAAAAGCGGTTTAGCTTTTATATTTGATAAAGCAGGGCAAGTTTCTTTGTTATACTCAAATAGTAAGTATGATAAAAGCGAAGATGTTTTAAATCTATTAGGATACAACAAATCAAAAAATAACAAATAAAGTAAAATAAATAAAAACAATGAAAACCTTAGTAAAATCAATTGCAATTGTTGCCTTCACGGTAGGAACGATCACATTAGCAAAGGCACAAAAAATTGCGCACATTAGTTTAGACTCTTTAATAACAGCTATGCCAGTAAAACGGCTCAAGAAGTAGCTCAAAAATATTTAAAAGACTTAGAAAACCAAGTTGCTACAATGGATAATGAGTTGCAAACAAAATATGCAGACTATATGAAGAATAAGGATTCTTATTCGGCTTTAGTTGCTAGTACTAAAGAAACTGAATTACAAGACCTAAACAAACGTATTGAAGATTTTAAAGGCCAAGCTCAACAAGATTATCAACGTAAATATGGTGAATTATCAAAACCTATTTATGATAAAGCTAAAAAAGCAATTGATTTAGTTGCTAAAGAAAATGGCTATAAATATGTTTTAGATACTAGTTCTGGTAATATTTTATACTCAGAGGCATCAGACGATATTATTGGTTTAGTTATTAAAAAAATGAGTACGATGGAATCAGCTCAAATACCAGGAGCTACAACAAATACTCCAAAAACTGGAACTCCAAAAACACCAGGAGCTACTAAGCCAGCGGGGAAATAATATACCCGTTTTTTGATAAAAGCCTGCTAATTAGCAGGCTTTTTGCTTTTAACGGCTGCTTGTTGATAATCAATTTCTTTTACTATAAAAAAAAACAATAAAAATTTAATCTTTGGTTATTAGCATTTTATGCTATTTAGTAATCCAAATTTTAAAACTATGAGAAAATTTAAATTCTTAATATCACTTTTAATTTGCTTTGTTTCAGCGACAATTTTCGCGCAAAATAAAGATATAAAAGATGAAGCGGCTTATTACTTCGAACAAAAGGATTTCAAAAAAGCTTATGAATTATACGACCAGCTGTATACTCAAGTTCCAAAAAACTTAGAGTATAAGTTTCGATTAGGCTATTCTGCATTGTTTTATCCAGAGAAAAAAGCTAGAGCTATTGAGTTATTTGAGGATATAAAAAGAACAGATAAGTCGCCAGAT